>DWVR01000021.1 GCA_019120125.1 Candidatus Phocaeicola excrementigallinarum
CTGACCGGCGGTGTGGAATACTACATCACCGACGCGCTGTTCGTGGGAGCGCAGGTGGACCCGTTCGCCTACACCTACAACCGCAGCCTCATCAAGCCCCAGGAGGGCCTGAGCAATCTGGACGCGAACAGTCACAACTATTCCATCCTGGCTGCGCCGACACTTAAAATCGGATTCAAGTTTTAATAGTTACATAATAAAGTACTATTAGGGAGATTGGCTCTGTCGTGAGACAGGGCCTTCTTTTTTGCCCCGGAACGTGGACTGTTCTTTTCACCACAGATTACACGGATTATTTCATTTTGATTATCCCAAGTGATTTCCCATTGCGGACACATTCAGGGCGTATGTACACAATACAATATGAAATAATCCGTGTAATCTGTGGTGAAAGAAAAAATCCGCGGAAATCCGCGTGCATCTGCGTTTCTTTTTTGTAGTTTTGCAGCCGACACATAAAAAAAAGGAACCTACATGCAGAGATACAAATACCTGCTCCTGCTGCCTTGTCTGGCACTTCTGCTCGCCGCATGCGCGCAGACAAAGGAAAGCGGAGACAAACCCACACTCACCGTCACCATCGAGCCGTTGCGCTATTTCGCCGAAGCCATTGCGGGCGACCGGTTCCACGTGGTCAGCATGGTGCCCGAAGGGAGCAATCCCGAGACCTACGACCCTACCCCGCAACAGCTCGTGCGGCTGGCAGAAAGCAAGGCCTATCTCCAGATCGGGAACATCGGATTTGAGCAGGCATGGATCGGAAAGCTGAAAAGCAATGCGCCCGACCTGCCTTTCCACGACATGTCGGAGGGAGTGGAACTGATTCATGACGCGGAAGCACACACCCACGGACATGCCCACACCACGGACCCCCATATCTGGAACTCGGTGACCAACGCACGCCTGATAGCCCGGAACATCTGCCGGACACTGCAACAGACTGACGGCGAAGGAAAGGCATACTACCAGCAGCGACTGGACAGCCTGATGGAAGTGCTCGACCGCACTGACAGGAAAATCCGGGAATATCTGAAAGACGCAGGACAGGCTTTCGTCATCTATCATCCTGCCCTGACCTATTTCGCCAAAGAATACGGACTGAAGCAGATCTGCATAGAGGCGGAAGGCAAGGAGCCCTCGCCCGCCTGGCTGCAGCGGCTCATCCGCATCTGCAAGGAAAATCAGGTCCACACCATATTCATCCAGAAAGAATTCGACCAAAGGAACGCGGAACTGATAGCAGGGGAACTCGGACTGAAGGTGACCGTCATCAATCCGCTGAGCTACCGCTGGGACGAGGAAATGCTGCATATCGCCGAAGCGCTCCACAGAAACTCCACAAACATCGCCGGGAATGGACAGACAGCCGTTGATTAGACTCTCACACCTTACGGGCGGATACGAAGGGAAAACCGTGCTCCGGGATGTCAGCCTCGAGATATATCCTGACGATTTCATCGGTGTCATCGGACCTAACGGCGGGGGAAAGACCACGCTGGTCAAGATGATGCTGGGGCTGCTGAAACCCATGTCCGGAGAAATCATGTTCTTCCGCCAGGGAGAAAGGACAGACGGGATCAGCATCGGCTACCTGCCGCAATACAGCACCATCGACAGGAAATTCCCCATCTCCGTCTACGAGACCGTATTGTCGGGCCTCAACAGGCAGAAGCCACTGTTCCGCCCGTTCACCCCGGAACAGCATGAACAGGTACGCCGCACCATTGTCCGCATGGGACTGGAAGGACTGGAGCGGCGCGCCATCGGACAGCTGAGCGGCGGCCAGATGCAGCGCGCGCTGCTGGGCCGTGCCCTGGTCTCGGATCCGCAGGTCCTTATCCTTGACGAGCCGGACACCTACATCGACAGGCTCTTCGCCCAAAGGCTGTATGCCCTGCTGGAAGAGATCAACCGCGAACGCGCCATCATCCTGGTCAGCCACAACATCAGCACCGTCATGCGGCACGCCAAAAGCATCGCCTGTGTGGACAGGACCCTTCATTACTGTCCCGACACACACATTCCGCCGGAATGGCTGGAAGAACATTTAACGGCCATTTAGGAAGATTCATGACTGATGCCATGTGCGCATTGGCAAATGTTTGCTATCTTTGCCGCGTTGGAAACTAATGAGAAACAAAAATAATTCAATGAAACAGTACAACAAGATCAACAACGTGGTGGGTTGGCTTGTCTTCGCGATAGCCGCGTTCACCTATTGCATGACCATCGAGCCGACCGCCAGTTTCTGGGATTGTCCCGAATTCATTACCACCGGTTACAAACTGGAAGTCGGCCATCCGCCCGGCGCACCGTTCTTCATGCTGACAGCCAATCTTTTCAGCCAGTTCGCAAGCGACCCCTCACAGGTGGCCAAGATGGTGAACATCATGAGCGCGCTGATGAGCGCGGCCTGCATCCTGTTCCTGTTCTGGAGCATCACCTGTCTGGCCAAGAAGCTGATTTGCCCGAAGGACGGGGAGATGACCACAGGCAAGCTGATCTCCATCATGGCCTCGGGTGTGGTGGGCGCGTTGGCCTACACATGGAGCGACACGTTCTGGTTCAGCGCCGTGGAAGGTGAGGTATACGCCTACTCCAGCCTGTTCACCGCCCTCGTGTTCTGGCTCATCCTGAAATGGGAGAACCGTGCCGACGAGCCCCACAGCGACCGCTGGCTGGTGCTGATAGCCTATCTGACAGGCCTGTCGGTGGGCGTACACCTGCTGAACCTGCTGTGCATCCCGGCCATCGTACTGGTATATTACTACAAGAAGAATCCCCATGCCAACCTGAAAGGAAGCCTGCTGGCCTTGTGCGGCTCCATGGTGCTGATCGCCGTGGTGCTCTACGGCATCGTGCCGGGCATCGTAAAGGTGGGCGGATGGTTTGAGCTGCTGTTCGTCAACGACTTCGGATGCCCGTTCAACACTGGTGTCATCATTTATATGATCATCCTTGCGGCAAGCATCATCTGGGGCGTGTATGAAAGCTACACCGTGAAGAGCCGCAAGCGCATGAACATCTCCTTCCTGACCACCATCGGCCTGTTGGGTATTCCCTTCTACGGACACGGATGGAGCAGCGTGTTCATCGGCGTCATCGTGCTCGCCGTGCTGGCTCTCTATCTGTTCGCCAACATCAGCGAGAAATACCGGGTCAGCGCGCGCACGCTGAACACCAGCCTGCTGGCCATGATGATGATTGTGGTGGGTTACTCCTCGTACGCCGTTATCGTGATCCGCTCGTCGGCCAACACGCCGATGGACCAGAACTCTCCGGAGGACATCTTCACGCTGGGCGAGTATCTGGGACGCGAGCAATACGGCACCCGTCCGTTGTTCTACGGACAGACATACGCCTCAAGACCGGCGCTGAAGACCGTGGAGGACGGATGCGTCTACGATGTGGAGGAAGGGGCCCCGGTATACCAGCGGAAGGAAAAAGAGTCACCTGACGAGAAGGACAGCTACGAGATCGTGCGCCACAAGACAGAGTACAAGTACGCGCAGAACATGATATTCCCGCGCATGTACAGCGACAGCCATGCCGCAGCCTACGAAAGCTGGCTGGGAGGCGTGGAAGGCCGTCAGGTGCCTTACGACCAGTGCGGCGAGACCGTCATGGTAAAGATCCCGACCCAATGGGACAACATCAAGTTCTTCTTCATCTACCAGATCAACTACATGTACTGGCGTTACTTCATGTGGAACTTCGCGGGACGCCAGAACGACATACAGGGACAGGGGGAAATCGAGCACGGCAACTGGATCACGGGAATCCCGTTCATCGACAATGCCCTGATCGGCGACCAGTCTCTGCTTCCGAGCGACCTGAAAGACAACAAGGGGCACAACGTGTTCTACTGTCTGCCGCTCATACTGGGAATCATCGGCCTGTTCTGGCAAGCTTATAAAGGCGAGCGAGGCATCCAGCAGTTCTGGATCGTGTTCTTCCTGTTCTTCATGACAGGTCTCGCCATTGTGCTTTACCTGAACCAGACTCCCCAGCAGCCGCGTGAGCGCGACTACGCGTATGCCGGCTCGTTCTATGCCTACGCCATCTGGATAGGTCTGGGAGTGGCCGCCATTGCCGAATGGCTCCAGAAGAGGAAGCTGAAGGAAACCACGGCCGCAACGATAGCCGCGGTGGCATGTGTGCTGGTGCCCATCCAGATGGTCAGCCAGACATGGGACGACCACGACCGCAGCGACCGCTATACCTGCCGCGACTTCGGACAGAACTACCTGAACTCCATCCAGGAGGAAGGCAATCCGATTATCTTCACCAACGGCGACAACGACACCTTCCCCCTGTGGTACAACCAGGAGACTGAAGGATTCCGCACCGACGCCCGTGTCTGCAACCTGAGCTACCTGCAGACCGACTGGTATATCGACCAGATGCGCCGCCCGGCCTACGACTCCCCGTCCGTGCCCATCAACTGGGAACGTATCGACTATGTGGCCGGACATAACGAAGCCGTCTATATCCGTCCGGACGCCATGAAGACGATCGAGGAATTCTACAAGCAGAACCCGGAAGAAGCCAGGGAATCATTCGGGGAGAATCCGTATGAGCTGAAGAATATTCTGGAACACTGGGTACGCTCGCCGAAAGCCGACCTGCAGATGATACCGACCGACAGCATTGTGGTCAGACTGGACAAGGAAGCCATCAGACGCTCGGGCATGATTACCCCGGACTCCATTCCCGACTATATGCACATTTCACTGAAAGGCAAGCACCTGCTCTACAAGAGTGAGCTGATGATGCTCGAGATGCTGGCCAACACCAACTGGGAACGCCCGCTCTACATGGCCATCACGGTAGGCTCGGAAAACCAGCTCAACCTGAGCGGCAACTTCGTGCAGGAAGGTCTGGCATACCGTATTACCCCGTTCAACGTATCCCAGCTCGGGACACGCATCGACTCGGAGAAAATGTACGACAACCTGATGCACAAGTTCAAGTTCGGCGGAATCGACAATCCGGACATCTATCTGGATGAGACGACACACCGCATGTGCGACACACACCGCCGTATCTTTGTCCAGCTGGCCAGCCAGCTCATCAAGGAAGGAAAGAACGACAAGGCGCTTGAGGTGCTCGACTATTGCCAGAAGGTGATTCCGAGCACTACCGTACGCCATGACTATATCTACAGCAGCTCGAAAGAGATGGCCGACGACTACATCACTCTGGGAAAGCCGGAAAAGGCAGAAGAGATTCTGGAAGAACTGGCCAAGGACGCCACTGAATACTGCAGATGGTATCTGAGCCTGGATGACGCGCGTTTCGCCTCGTCTTATGAGAACTGCGTCCGCTACTTCTACATCCTTGACGATGTGTGCAAGACCATGAACGAAATCAAGGAACCGCAGACAGGAGAAGTCTCTCCACGTGGTCTACACTACCACCAGACCTTCGAACAGCTGTACAAACAACTGGAAGGACGGGTAGGAAGCAACTGAAAATAAGGGAAGGATGAAGAATGAGGAGTCCGGTTTTGCGCCGTCATGCCGCATGGCAGTTCCTCATTCTTTGTCCTTCATTCTCTTAACATCCATTCCCTATGCTGATTGAACAACCCCCAAGACTATTGCGCCTGCTCTATCCGCGTGCCTTATGGCGCATGGACAAGCACGAGAAATCGGTCTACCTGACCTTCGACGACGGACCGATACCGGAAATCACTCCATGGGTGCTGGACTTGCTTGACAAATACGGCATCAAGGCCACATTCTTCATGGTAGGCGACAATGTGAGGAAACACCCTGATGAATACAGGATGGTGGTGGAACGCGGACACCGCATAGGAAACCACACATTCAATCATATCCGGGGATTCGAGTATCTGAGCCGGAATTATCTCCGGAACGCGGACAAGGCGAACGAATACCTGCATACAGACCTGTTCCGGCCACCGCACGGCCACATGCGCTGGATGCAGTACCATGTGCTGAAAAAGAAATACCGGATAGTGATGTGGGACCTCGTGACCCGTGACTACAGCAGACACCTCAACGGGCCACAAGTGTTCGGGAAAGTGAAGCAATATGTGCGCAACGGGTCCATCATCACGTTCCACGACTCACTGAAATCGGAAAGGAACATGAAGTACGCTCTTCCCCGCTCCATCGAATGGCTGCTGGAACAAGGATATACCTTCAAGGTGTTCGACTGAAAAGCCTCAGCGCACACGACGGTTCAACTGGTTGTCCGCCTTCTCAGGACGGGACTTCCCGATACGTTTCCCGCCGCCTTTCTTTTTCCGGCCCGACAACGCCTTATAGGCAAAAGGATTCTTGGGATTGCCCACTTTCTTTTTTCTTACTGCCATAACAGTCCGCAAATTTCACGCAAAAATAAGATTTTATTTCCACACGGCCTTGAAAGTCATGAAAAAATGGCTACATTTGCCCAAAACAAAAAGTCACAGACATGAGCCCGATTAAAGATACAGGCATACTGACCAAGGCAGTCAGCGAACTTTCTGACAGCAAATCCTATCAGGGACTGTTCCATCAGCATAAAGAAGGAGAGCCGCTTCCTTCCGGGAAAAAACTCCGCCGGATAGTGGAACTGGCACGAGCCATCCTTTTTCCCGGCTATTTCGGAAACTCCACCATCCACAGCCAGACCATCACTTACCATATCGGGGTCAGTGTGGAAGAGCTGTTCTCGCTGCTGACCGAACAGATTGAGGCAGGACTCTGCTTCGGGGAAGAGAACAACGGCCTGCCTGACAACACCCCCTGCCGGGAGACAGCCGCCGGACTGGCGGCACGCTTCATCGGCCGCCTGCCGGAAATGCGCCGCATACTGGCCACTGATGTGGAGGCGGCTTACTACGGTGACCCCGCCGCTACCTGCTTTGGCGAGATCATCTGCTGCTATCCGGTGATACGCGCCGTCACGAACTACCGTATCGCCCACGAGCTGTATCTGCTGGACATTCCGCTGATTCCCCGCATCATCACGGAAATGGCGCATTCGGAGACTGGGATAGACATCCATCCCGGAGCACAGATAGGCGACCATTTCACCATCGACCACGGCACAGGCGTGGTTATCGGAGCCACCTGCATCATCGGGAACAATGTAAAACTGTACCAGGGCGTGACATTGGGCGCGAAAAGCTTTCCGCTTGACGAGCACGGGAATCCCATCAAAGGCATACCCCGCCATCCGATTCTGGAGGACAACGTCATAGTCTACTCCAATGCGACCATCCTGGGACGGATCACCATCGGAAAAGGAGCGACTATCGGAGGAAACATCTGGGTCACGGAAAGTGTTCCGGCCGGAGCTCGCATTGTGCAGCGGAAATAAGCGGCCTGACTTATCGCGGCCTATTGAAGCATTTCTTAAAAAGATAACGTACGGGATACCATACGGAAAGGAAACCGACCACAATCACCGTAACAAACACGAGCACCACATCCCAGAAATGCACACTTACGGGATAGGCGTCTACAATGAAACTGCCTGACGCCCCTAAGGATATCAGACCGAACTCCTGTTGCAGCACGCAAAGCGCGACACCCAGTACAATACCTGCCACAGCTCCGATAAAGGTGATCATACGGCCTTCAAAGAGAAAAATCCGGAGAATCTGCCGCTCGTCCGCGCCCAGATTACGCAGAGTTGACACGTCGTCCCGCTTGTCGATAATCAGCATGGACAACGACCCGATGACATTGAAACAGGCAATCATCAGAATGAATGTAAGGAACAGATAGGATATCAGCTTCTCGATTTCCATGATACGGAAAGTGTCCGCCTGTTGCTCATAGCGGTCGAGTACACGGAAACCGTCTCCCAACCGCTTTTCAATCTTCTCCTTGACGGCATCCACATCGGCTCCCGGCCTGAGTTTCAGGTTGAGCGCGCTCACCTCAGTCGTGTACTGGAACAGGCGACGCGCGAACTGCAGGGAGGTGATGATGTAGGAACCGTCATATTTTTCCTGATTCACGGCAAACACAAGCCCGGAAGAGAACAGGTTGCCCGTATTAAAAGAGGCTGCCGGGTTAGCCATATTGACTTTCGCCCCACGCTTGGGAGCATAAATCTCAAGAGGATCGAGGAAGCGGATACCTGTCCCCAACGAGGCCAGCAGCTGCACACCCGGAATGGCATAGTCCACCACCTCATCGTGCAACAGCAGCTCACCTTGACCGAACAGAATGGTGTCAATCGGCGTGAGTTCGCTGAAATTATCCTCCACTCCCTTGACAACGGCCATCGCCTGTCTCCCCTGATATTGCACCAACGCATTGTCCTCGACCGATTCGGACACCAAAGCGATCTCAGGCATCCCGCGCAGTTCCGCCACACGGCTGTCCTGTCCGTCGAATACCTTCCCGGAAGCGGGCACCACCTTCAGTTCCGGATCGAAAGCCGTGAAGAAAGTGGAAACCAGATCCTGAAATCCGTTGAATACCGACAAGGTACAGACCAGTGCCAGTGTCGCCAATGCCACACCGCACACCGAGATAGCGGAAATCACATTGATGGCATTATGCGATTTCTTTGAGAAAAGGTATCTCCGCGCAATATAAAAGGAGAAATTCATGGCTATTTCTTCAGCAGCTCATCAATGTGCGCCGCATAATCCAACGAATCGTCCACGAAGAACTTCAGTTCAGGTATGATGCGCAACTGAAAACGGACACGCTTTCCCAATTCATAGCGTATCGCCTTCATGTTCGCGTTGATGTTCTTCACGATTTCCTCGCTCCGTTCGGAAGGGAACACGCTCAGATACACACGCGCGTAGCTCAGGTCCGGACTGATGCGGACGATAGTGACCGACACGATGACACCGTGCATGGCCTTGGTCTGCAGCAAAAAGATCTCGCTCAGCTCCTTCTGAATCAGCCGGGCAATCTTGTTCTGTCTGGTTGTTTCCATATCATTGTCATTTTTTCCGTATGATGGTCAGCCCGTCGCGCAAGGGAAGGATCACCTTCTCCACACGCGTGTCAGCCGCCACCAGATCATTAAACTTCTTTATCCCGATGGTCTGGGCATCCGCATGCCGGGGCTCTTCCTCAAGCACATGCCCGTCCCACAAAGTGTTATCAGCTATTATATAACCGCCCGGCCCCATCTTTTTCAGGATCATCTCATAATAATCCACATAGAAACGCTTGTTCCCGTCCACGAAAGCCAGGTCAAAACGGATGTCCATCCGAGGAACCATCTCCAACGCGTCACCGATGTAGAACCTGATCTTATCCGCATAAGGCGAGTTCTCAAGCCATGGACGGGTGAAATCCTCCTGCTCGTCATTGATCTCGAAAGTATGGAGCATCGCACCCTCTTCCAGACCCTCGGCCATGCAAAGGGCGGAATAGCCGCTATAGGTGCCGATTTCAAGCACCTGTCTCGGACGGATCATCCTTACAAACATTTTCAGCATACGCCCCTGCAAATGGCCCGAAGCCATACGGGGACGCAACAGTTTCACGTGCGTGGCCCGGTACAGTTCCGCCAGATACTCTCCTTCGGAATCAATATGCCGAAGGATGTAGTCGTCAAGAGCATCCGTCTCTTTCATTCCCGGGAATCAAAGATAACGGTTACGGTTCGGGAGGAAATAATCTTCCTCGTCATCCAACACGTCGCCTACCTGGTTGATCTCAAGGAAAGACGTGTGGGTACCCTTCTTGCCACCGCTCAGATAAGCCACCATCTCATTTCTGGACAACACTCCGTCATTTAGCAGCTTGCGCAAAGCGGTGAAATAATATTCCTGGCCGTTCGCCTTTTCAGGCATATAGATAGCCTCGACACCATACGACAAAGCCAGATGACGCATGGTCTTTTCCTTGTAACAGATGGCCAGCACGGGATATTTTCCTCTGAAAGCGGCAAGGTTACGGGCTGTCAGTCCACTGAAACTGTCTGTAATGATGGCACGGATCGGCATCAGGGTGGTCGCGCGCACCGCCTGTTTGGCCAGGAAACTGGTCACGTCCGTATTTTTCGGGGTCAGGGGAATAGGTATGTCGTTCTCTTCCATCTTGTCTTTCTCGGCCTGTGCCGCGATCTTGGTCATGGTCTTGACAGCCTCCACCGGATATTTCCCGTATGCGGTCTCTCCACTGAGCATCAGCGCGTCCGTACGATAATAAATGGCGTTGGCGATGTCCGTCACCTCGGCACGGGTAGGACGCGGATTATTGATCATGGTGTGCAGCATCTGCGTAGCGACAATCACCGGCTTACGGGCAAGGATACATTTCTTGATGAGCAAACGCTGGATGCCCGGGATACGTTCCTGCGGCACCTCGATGCCCAGGTCGCCACGGGCCACCATGACACCGTCGGCCACCTCGAGAATCTCATCGATATTGTCCACACCCTCCTGATTCTCAATCTTCGCGATAATCTTGATGTCGCTATGATGGGCATCCAGGATCTCACGGATGTCAAGCACATCCTGACGGTTGCGCACGAAAGAATGGGCTATGAAGTCGATATCCTTCTCAATGGCATAAAGGATGTTGTTGCGGTCCTTCTCCGTGAGTGACGGCAGATTGATACGCACGCCCGGCACGTTCACACTCTTGCGGTTGCCTAACGTCGCGTCGTTGCGGACCTCACAGACCAGAGCCTCGTCCGTCTTTTCCATCACCTCCAGTTCCAGCTCACCATCGTCAATCAGGACATGCGCGCCCACCGACAAATCCTTCACGAATCCCGGATAAGAGACAGCGATACACTCACGGGTGGTCTCCTTCTCAGGATCGCCTATAATCATCACACGTTCGCCGGTCTTGAAATCAATCGGACCTTCCGGACAGACCGTCGTCCTCACTTCCGGTCCTTTGGTATCCATCAGGATCGCGATACGGTTGGAGACCGTCCGCACATTCTGTATCAGTTTTTCGAAACCTTCGCGGCTGGCATGGGCCGTATTCATACGCACCACGTTCATGCCTGCCTCAAACAGGTCTCTGATAAAGTCCACTTCACAACGCAGGTCCGAGATGGACGCCACGATCTTTGTTTGTTTGAGCATCATAGATATTCTAAATCTTAGTTATTGTTTTTTGTGTCCAACAGCGCCTCTACCGCAAGCCGGTAAGAATCGAGTCCGAATCCGCAGATCACCCCCAGACAGGCACATGAGATCATGGATTTGTGGCGGAACTCCTCCCGCTTATGCACATTCGAGATGTGCACCTCGATGACCGGAGCCGTCACGGCACGGATCGCGTCCTGCAAGGCTATGGAAGTGTGCGTGTACGCGCCCGCGTTCAGGACAATCCCGTCACAATCAAAACCGGTCTCATGGATCTTATTGATCATCTCGCCTTCCACGTTCGACTGGAAATAATCCAGCTCCACCGAAGGATAACGCTTCCTGAGCCCTTCAAGATAGCTTTCAAAAGATTCCGAGCCATAGATGGAAGGTTCACGCTTGCCCAACAGGTTGATGTTCGGGCCATTGATAATTTGTATTCTCATCTGAACTAATCCTATTGAAATATTAATATCATTTCGCGCATCAAATAAATACGCGGCAAAGATAATACAAAAAAGTGATATACTGAGCAAATCACGGAAAATACCCTCCGAAATCGTCTGAAAGCCAACCGTCCCACGACTTTCCGACATGCCTCACCGAGACATTCTGAAAAAGGACATCCGGCAAACAACTGTACCTTCTGGCTGGACACACAGACTTTCCCTAACGGCATCGGGGTTTCAAACATGAAACGAGTCTTATCCAACACATGAAACCTTTTGTTATCTTTGCAGGCAGACAAAAGAACAAATGAGCACCACGAAAAACGACAAAATAATAATAAGGTACAGACAATACCTAAAACTGGAGAAATCCCTTTCAGGAAACACCGTAGGAGCCTATCTCAGCGACCTGGAAAAGCTTCTGAAATACCTTGCGGCTGAAGAAAAAGACTTCAGGGACGTCACACTCGACGATCTGGAAACGTTCTCCGCCGGCCTGAGAGACCTCGGCATACAGCCCCGCTCCCAGGCACGCATCCTTTCGGGCATCCGCTCGTTCTACCATTTTCTGGTCATGGAAGACTACATCACTCAAGACCCCTCCGAACTGCTCGAGTCGCCCCAGACAGGAAAACACCTCCCCGACGTGATGACCGTGGAAGAAATAGACACTCTGATCGGCGCCATCGACCGGACCTCCCGGGAAGGCCAGCGCAACAGAGCCATTCTGGAAACCCTCTACAGCTGCGGACTGCGCGTAAGCGAGTTGTGCGCCCTGAGACTCTCCGACCTGTATCTGGACGAAGGATTCATCAAGGTAGAGGGAAAAGGAAACAAGCAACGGCTGGTCCCGATCTCCCCAAAAGCCGTGAAAGAGCTCAGGAACTACTTTCCCGACCGGAACGAGGGACTCATCAAACCAGGGTACGAGGATTATGTATTCATCAGCCGTTTCGGGAAAAACATCTCGCGTATCATGGTGTTCCACATCATCAAGGAACTGGCCGGCATGACAGGCATCAAAAAGACAGTCAGTCCCCACACGTTCCGCCACTCGTTCGCCACCCACTTGCTTGAGGGAGGAGCCAACCTGAGAGCCATCCAGTGTATGCTGGGGCATGAGAGCATCGGCACTACAGAGATATATACACATATCGACAGGAACAGGCTTCGCGAAGAGATAATAGGACACCACCCGCGAAATCAGCGCAAATCATAACAAAATGTGCGGTTTTAATCTTTTTTCAAGGAGAAATTCAAAAAAAAGGCGGAAAATATTAACAAGTATGTGAGTTTTTCTTATCTTTGCCCCAAATAATCAATCGGAACGAATAGATTATTCATTATAATACAAACTAAATATTTAACATCATGATTAAAAAGTTGTATTTGCCCCTCGTGGCATTGTTTGTCCTTGCCTTCACTTCATGCGGCAAGATGGGCGAATTGTCTCCAGACTATTTCACAACCAATCCTGAAGTGCTGGAAGCAGTCGCAGGTAAAGTTCCTGTAACTATCACAGGTAAGTTCCCGGAAAAGTACTTCAAGAAAAACGCCGTAGTTGAAGTGACTCCGGTCCTGAGATGGGACGGCGGTGAGGCAAAAGGCCAGCCGGCAACCTTCCAAGGCGAAAAAGTACAAGGCAACGACCAGACTATCACTTACAAGACTGGCGGTACTTATACGATGAAAGCCGTATTCGACTATGTTCCTGAAATGGCTAAGTCCGAGCTGTATCTTGATTTCAAGATCAACTACAAGAACAAAGAATACACCATTCCTTCCGTAAAGATCGCAGACGGTGTGATCGCCACTTCCGAACTGCCGACTGTAAACTCAGCCAACGCAGCTTACTCTGCCGACGCTTACGAACGTATCATCAAGCAGGCTAAGGAAGCTCAGATCATGTTCCTGATCCAGCAGGCCAACATCCGTGCGAGCGAACTGAAGTCCGAAAACCTGAAAGCGTTCAACAAGCAGGTTGTCAACGTAGCCAACGACACAAAGAACTACAAGCTGAACAACATCGAGATCTCTGCATACGCATCTCCTGATGGTGGTTATGAGCTGAACGACAAACTGGCTGCAAACCGTCAGAACAACACAGAGAAATACCTCAACAAGGAATTGAAGAAAGGCGAAATCGAGACTCAGGTTGACACCAAGTATACGGCTCAGGACTGGGACGGCTTCAAGGAACTCGTTTCCAAGTCAAACATCCAAGACAAAGACCTGATCTTGCGCGTACTCTCAATGTACTCGGATCCGGAACAGCGTGAGACTGAAATCAAGAACATCTCTTCAGTATACAAGACTCTGGCTGACGAGATCCTGCCGCAGTTGCGCCGCGCACGCCTGACAGCCAACTATGACGTAATCGGTCGCAGCGATGAGGAAATCAACGCTACATTCGACGCTGCTCCCGACTCTCTGAGCGTAGAGGAACTGCTGTACGCAGCCACTCTGACTAACGACAACGCACGTAAGGAAGCCATCTACAAGAAGACTGTAGAACTGTATCCGAACGACTTCCGCGCATACAACAACTTGGGTCTGATGGCTTATGCCGCTGGTGACCGTGCCGCTGCCGAGAACTACTTCAAACAGGCTGCAAGCAAGAACGCCAACGCTCCTGAAGTCAACACCAACCTCGGTCTTTGCGAACTGGCTAAAGGCAATGTGGCAGAAGCTGAGACTTACCTGAGCAAATCTTCCGGTGCGAACACCGCTAACGAGGCTCTGGGTAACCTGTACATCAAACAAGGCCAGTATGACCGTGCCGTACAGGCATTCGGTGATACGAAATCGAACTCCGCTGCTTTGGCACAGATTCTGGCTAAGGACTACAACAAGGCTAAGTCCACTTTGTCTGCTGTCAAGAATCCGGACGCTTACACCAACTACCTGATGGCTATCGTAGGTGCAAGAACCAATAACGCTGACTTGGTTAAGAGCAGCATGGCTAAGGTTAAGCAGCAAGACGCCGCTTTGGCCGCCAAAGCTGTGAACGACCGTGAATTCGCAAAATACGCAAGCGAAATCCAGTAATCCACCAAAATAGCTGAAGAAGAAGCCGGGAGTTTTCTCCCGGCTTTTTTTATGCAACCGGACACAGAACTCAAGGTCCCGATAATATTATTCATGAAAAATGCCCGTATTCCGATTTTATTATGTATTTTCGCATAATTCAAAAAGGGTATTATGAAGAAACTATTTCCATTGTGCGGATTCCTTTGTCTGGTAATGTGCATCTCCTCATGTAAAAAAAGCGACAGCTTCGACTTGAAAGGTGAAATGCAGGACCTGACTTCTGACATCATACTGGCAATCTACGATGACCCTGACTCAAAAATTGACACGATTTATCCGAGAAACGGAAAATTTGAATACACATTTGTTCCAGACACATTATGCCTGATACGCCTTGCGGACGACTCTGGGCACACAATCCCGGTCTTTGCGGACAAAGGATGGGGAGTGACATTGAAAGGCAGTTTCTCCAGACCGGTCATCGAAGGGGACGGATACAATCAGGAATACCAGGAATTCCTGACACAGATCGGGAATGCCGGGAACCCACAGGAACAGGAAAGGATTGCCGAGACGTTCATCAAATCCCACCCACAGTCCTTCGTCTCTGCCTATCTGATCAACCGGTATTTCGTACAGAAAGACCAACCTGATGAAAAGAAAATCATGGAGCTCATCAATCCGCTCGATGGCAAGGTGAAGGACAGCAGAGTGCTGGGAGTGGTCATAAAATCCTTACCTGACGAGAAGAGGAACAAAAAAAGCACAGACTACATCAGCTATTACTCGGTGAGAAAAAGAGACGGGAAATACCTGTCATGGAATAACAAGAAAGGACAATACACACTGATCAACTTCTGGGCAACCTGGAACAAGAAAAGCGTGGAACTGAAGGACTCTCTCCACCAACTTTGCAAGGAATTCAAGAAAGAGGAGCTGAAAGTACTGAACATATCGCTGGACTTTGACATGAAAGCATGGGAAAAGAACTGCGAAAACGATTCGGAACAGTGGATTGAGGTCTGCGACAAGGAAGGATGGAACAATACCATTGCCGGGCAGATGAACATCCGGCAAATTCCGTACAATATTCTGGTAAACTCAGGAAGAAGAGTGGAAGCCAAGAACCTATACGGCAACAGGTTGAGGAAGAAACTCCATGAATTGACAGACAAAGACAAAAAATAAACACCCATAACCCTGTAACCTTAAATGCTAATAAAACTTTTCGGTGCCGCGGTACAAGGTATTGACGCCACCATTGTCACTATCGAAGTGAACACTTCAAGAGGCATAAAATTTTTTCTTGTAGGACTTCCGGATTCCGCAGTGAAGGAAAGTCACGAGCGTATCATATCCGCACTACAGGTAAACGGATACAAGTTCCCTACCTGCCAGATCATAGTCAACATGGCCCCTGCCGATATCAGGAAGGAAGGCTCCGCCTACGATCTTCCGCTTGCAATCGGCATTCTCGCCGCCACAGGAGGAGTCGCGAAGGACAAGCTGGACAGATACATGATTATCGGAGAGTTGAGTCTGGACGGCAGTCTACAGCCCATCCGTGGCGCGCTTCCGATTGCCATTGCCGCACGTAAACAGGGGATGGAGGGATTCATCCTGCCCAAACAGAACGCACGGGAGGCGGCTGTTGTAAACAACCTGAACGTATACGGTGTGGAAAACATCACCGAAGTGATAGATTTCTTCAATGGGACACGAGAGCTGACCCCCACGCAGGTAAATACCAGAGAAGAATTCTTCAAGAACCAATATTCGTTCACCTTTGATTTCTCGGACGTGAAAGGCCAGGAAAACGTGAAACGGGCACTCGAAGTGGCCGCAGCAGGAGGACATAACATCATCCTGATCGGCGCTCCTGGAAGCGGAAAATCCATGATGGCGAAACGCCTGCCAAGCATCCTTCCACCTCTCTCACTGGGAGAAAGTCTGGAAACCACTAAAATACATTCAGTAGCCGGGAAACTGGGACGTGACGTGTCACTGATAGCCACACGACCGTTCAGAAGCCCCCACCACACCATCTCACAGGTGGCGATGGTGGGAGGAGGAACCAACCCACAGCCCGGGGAAATCAGCCTGGCACATAACGGTGTACTGTTTCTGGACGAACTTCCGGAATTCAACCGCAGTGTGCTGGAAGTGCTTCGCCAACCGCTTGAAGACCGCCACATCACCATCTCACGTGCGAAATACACATTGGACTATCCCGCAAACTTCCAGCTGGTCGCATCCATGAACCCATGTCCCTGCGGCTATTATAACCATCCCACACGCCACTGCGTATGTACCCCGGGACAAGTGCAACGCTACCTGAACAAGATTTCCGGACCGCTCCTGGACCGTATCGACATACAGATAGAGATTGTACCCGTACCGTTCGAGAAAATGGCGGAGAAGGCACCGGGAGAAAACAGCGAGGCAATCAGACAACGCGTTATCCAGGCAAGAAGGATACAGGAAGAACGTTTCGCCCACACTCCGGGCATATACAGCAACGCGCAGATGACCCCACGGCTGCTCCACCAGTACGCACAACCGGACGCACAGGGACTCAATCTGTTGAAGAACGCCATGACACGCCTGAACCTCTCCGCACGCGCATACGACAGGATTCTAAAGGTGTCACGCACCATCGCCGACCTTGAACAGTCGGCAGACATCAGGCCCCATCATCTTGCGGAAGCCATCAGCTACAGAAGCCTTGACCGCGAGAACTGGGCAGGATAACACCATGCCGGAAACCCGAGCATACTGCATAAAAAAACTCCTGAGAGTCACTCAGGAGTTTTTTATCATAATCCCTCAAAAGGGAAATCATCAAGCCTTTTCCTCTGCCTTCATTTCACCCAACTGTTTCGGCATCTTGTTTCCCAACAACAGATAAGCTACCGGAGCAGCCACGAACAAAGACGAGAACGTACCGATCACCACACCCAGAATCATCGCGAACGAGAAACTGCGGATACTGTCACCACCCCAGATAATGATGATGAGCAATACAATCAACGTACTCTGACCAGTGTTCAATGTACGGGCCAATGTCGTGTTCAACGCATCGTTGAACATCTTCGCACGCTCACGGGTCGGATACAGATGGCTGAACTCACGCACACGGTCGAAAATGACCACCTTATCGTTGATAGAATAACCGATAATCGTCAGTACGGCACCGATAAATGTCTGGTCTACATCCAAAGAAAACGGCAGGATACCATAGAACAATGAATAGGCACCGATAACCAGCACCGCATCAATAGCCAATGCGACTGTAGCACCAATACTGTAGGCAATGTTATTGAACCGGATCAAGATATACAAGCCGATAGCGATCAACGCGAATACAACCGCCCAGACAGCTGAGGTCTTCATGTCGTCAGCCACGCTCGGACCCACCTTCTGTGAACTGATGATAGAACATCCTTCCTGATTGTCACGGTCGATGAACTGCTCAAGCGTGACACCCTCCGGAACCAGATTACCGTCTTTCAACGCGGTATACAACAGACCTTCAACCTCTGCATCCACTTTCGGATCATCCTCCGCAATGCGATAGTTGGTCATCACACGGATTCTCTTTCCGTCCGTACCCAGAGCGATCGCCTGTACGTTGGCATCGCCGACTTTCGCGTCAAACAAGTCACGCACCGTTTCCGGCTGTACTACCTTGTCAAACTGCACCACAAAGTTACGTCCACCCGTAAAATCAATACTCTGTGACAAGCCACGAGTAAAGAACGAGACAATGCAAATCAGCAGCAGGATGCCCCATACCGTAAACGAACGCTTGATGATCCCCATGAAATTATAATGCACGTTCTGGAACAAGTTCTTCGACACCTTGGTGCAGAACGTCAGATGCTGCCATTTGTCTTTCTTCAGATAGTGCTCGTAAACCAGACGGGTCATGAACACAGCGGTAAAGAACGAGCAAAGGATACCGATAATCAACGTCGTGGCGAATCCACGGATAGGTCCTGTACCGAAATAGAACAAAATGACACCGGTAATGATAGAAGTCAAGTTCGAGTCGAAGATAGCCGAGAACGCACCGGAATAACCGGCCGAGACCGCCTCCTTCATAGCCTTTCCAGCCCTCAACTCTTCTTTTGTACGTTCATAGATCAACACATTCGCATCGACTGCCATCGCCAGAGAAAGCACCATACCGGCAATACCTGAGAGTGTAAGCGCGGCCTGGAATGAGGTCAGGATTCCCAATGTAAAGAAGAAGTTGAAAATCAATGCACCATTAGCCACCATACCCGGAATGAATCCGTACATCACACACAGATAAGCCATCAGCGCTATCAAAGCCACGATGAACGATACAAGTCCCTGATTGATTGACTGCTGTCCTAATGACGGACCTACAATGTCTTCCTGTACGATACGTGCGGGAGCCGGCATCTTACCAGATTTGAGCACATTCGCCAAGTCCTTTGTCATCTCCAGCGTAAAGTTACCGGTAATCTCAGAGTTACCACCAGTAATCTCAGAGTTCACACGTGGGGCGCTGTACACATAACCATCCAACACAATGGCAATCTCCTTACCGATATTCTTTTTGGTAAGAGCGGCCCAACGCCGTGAACCGTCGGTATTCATCGACATTGTGACACACGGCTTGTTGAACTGGTCGTATGAGTTTCTGGCATCTGTAATCACATCACCTTCAAGCGGCGCACGTCCGTTACGTTCTGTAGAACGAATCGCATAAAGCTCGAAAATACGTCCGCTCTTGTCCATCTCAGAAGCCTTTACGCCCCACATCAGTTTCAAGTCGCGCGGCATGATCTCCTTCACCGCAGACATATTCAACACCTTGTTGATCTGAGCCGTATCCTTATAGTCCGCATATCCGACAATCGCTCCAACTCCGCTCTGGTTAGGCTGGAACACAGACAACAATGGATGTTCTCTCCTCATCTGCTTTTCGTCTGCGGCGGATACGGCAGGAGTCTCACCTTTCAGCACAGCCGCCAGACTGTCTTTTGAAGAAACGGCAACCGTTTCATTCCCTGCGGTCGCCACTGTTTCCGTAGCCACAGAATCAGTCGCTCCACTCATCAACACCCGTGCGCGTTCATCAGCCGAAACAAGTACAGGTACAATATCCTTCGCCTCGTAAGTCTCCCAGAACTCCAGATTGGCGGAACCCTGCAACAGATTTCTTACACGCTCCGGCTCCTTGATGCCCGGCAGTTCCACCATGATACGTCCCATGGTCCCTTCAAGTGCCTGAATATTGGGCTGAACCACACCGAAACGGTCGATACGTGTACGCAACACATTATATGAATTGTCGATAGCCACCTGGACCTCCTGACGGAGCACACGCTCCACCTCAGCATCCGAGCTTCGTGTATTCACCTTATCCTTCAACTGCTGGGTAGCGAAAAGCTCGGCCAGCTTACCGTCGGGCACCAGTCTCTTATACTCTCTCACAAAAAGGGTGATGAAATCATCCTGGCTGGTGATTTGCTTCTTGGCAGCCTCTGCGACAGCCTTATTGAACGCCTCGTCCGGCTTGTTGTCTGCCAGTGCCTTCACTACGTCAGGCACAGATACCTCCAGAATCACATTCATACCACCTTTCAGGTCAAGTCCCAACCCGATTTCCATTTCACGGCATTGTTTCAGCGTATATACCCCCAACCACACTTTCTGGTTCTGCATCGAATCCAGATAATGCGCCGCACCTCTCGGATCTTCCTGCGCCTTGTTCATCTGATAACGGGTGACGAACGAGAACGACAGATAAAAGATACACGCAAGGGTCAGTAAAAACGCAAAAACCTTCACAAATCCTTTGTTTTGCATGTTACTTTAGTTTATTATATTAATTTTTAATTTGATACGTGTTTTCAAGGTTGCAAATATAGTCTTTTTTCATCAGATAAGCGGAAACGATTGTAAATATTTAAATGTTAGCTGACAAAAAGAACGGATTCACATCCTTTTAACGGCAAAAACAAATGATTTATCTCAGTCCTCGGGTCTCAAGCAAAGGCTCGATTCCCGGTTCAGCTCCACGGAAATTGACATACAGTCTCATCGGATCGTCAGACCCTCCTTTTTCCAGGATATTCTTACGGAACGAGGCAGCGGTAGCCTGGTCAAACAGCCCATGCTCCTTGAAAGCCTCAAACGCATCGGTATCCAGACGCTCAGCCCACAGATAGCTGTAATATCCCGCATCGTATCCGCCCATGATATGATTGAAATAAGTCACACGGTAACGGGGAGCGATCTGGGGAATCAGACCGATCTTATCCATCAGCTGTTTCTCGAAATCCACGACATTCAGACTGTCCGTAGAGGTCAGACAATGCAATTCCATGTCCAGAATAGCTGCGGCAAGCAACTCGGTCGTCATGAATCCCTGATTGAAATGGGACTGATTCTCGATCTTCGCAATCAGACCGTCAGATATCGTCTCACGAGTCTTATAATGTTTTGCATACACTTTCATCACTTCCGGAGCCATAGCCCAATGCTCCATAATCTGAGAAGGAAGCTCCACAAAATCCTGAGCCACAGACGTACCAGAGGTTCCTTTATACTGACAACGGGTCAGCAAGCCATGAAGGGCATGGCCAAATTCATGAAACATTGTACGGGCCTCATCCAATGTCAGAAGTGAGGGCAAGTCGCCGGCAGGCTTCGTGAAACTTGCCACATTATAAATCAACGGGCGGACATCTGCCGACGCCTCACGGAAATTGCTCATCCATGCACCGCTACGCTTGCTGGCACGAGGCATATAGTCACTGTAGAATACTCCCAACAACGAACCGTCGCCATCGTTCACGACATACGTTTTCACATCCGAATTATACACCGGAATGCTGTCTGTAGGCGTAAGAGTCACACCGTAAAGCCTGTTCACCACATAACAAAGTCCATCATGCACATCATTCTGACTGAAATAAGGCTTGATTTCCTCTTCATTCAGGTTATATTTTTCCTGACGGAGTTTCTCGGCATAATACCACCAGTCCCACGCTTCCAGTTTTTCTCCTTTCCCTTCACGGTCCATGATGGCCTGCAGTTCCGAAGCCTCCGCTTTAGCCTTCTTTATGGCATACTTCCACAAGCCATAAAGCAAGTCAAGTGCCTTCTCCGGTGTTTTCGCCATATTCTCCGCCAGCTGGTATTCCGCATAGTTGTCATATCCCATCAGTTTGGCCTTCTCCAGGCGGAGAGTCAGAATCCGTTTCAATAACGCCTTGTTGTCGTTGGCATCATCATGATTGCCCATGTTGGTGTAAGCCAGATAGATATTCTTTCTCAGCTCACGGTCTTGGGCATATTGCAACAATGGCAAACGGCTTGACTCTTGCAAGGTGAATACCCATTTACCGTCCTTCCCGTGCGCTTTCGCCTCGTGGGCGGCCCCTTCGATTACGGCAGCCGGCAATCCGGCAAGATCTTCCTTGTTATCGACCACCAACAGATAGGCGTTATTGTCTGCCAGCACATGATTGCCGAACTCGATGGTCAATGTGGAAAGCTCCTTGTTGATTTCGCGCAGACGCATCTGCTTCTCCTCATCCAATCCGGCTCCCGAGCGGATGAAACCCTTATAATATTTATCCAAAAGATAATGCTGTTCAGTAGTCAGTTCAATCTGTCCTTTCTCCTCCATGTCATGAACAGCAGCCACCCTCTTATATAGTTCCTTGTTCAGGAAAATATTGTCATTATGTTCTGAAAGCATTGAGGCGAACCGAGTTTCCAACTCCATGATCTTATCATTTGTATCCGCCTCAGACAAAGCGAAAAACACGCCGCTCACCCTGTCCAGAATCTCACCACTGTTGTCAAGCGCCACAATGGTATTCTCAAAAGTCGGCGCTTCAGGATTATTCACAATCGAATCAATCTCTTCATTCTGTTGGGCGATTCCTGCCAGAAAAGCAGGTTCATAATGCTCCACCTTGATCCGGTTGAAATCCGGTGTACCATAAGGTGTCTGGAACTCAGTCAGAAACGGATTGGCGGTATCTTCCGCCTTCTGTCCGCATGCGCTTACCATACAAGCCATAGCTGCAACAATCACAAATTGTCTCATTATTATTTTATTTTTGATTATAATTTTTCCACCGTACACCACAACGGGTAATGGTCTGAGGCGTCTATCGAATTATCCACTTCAGCATCCAACACACGGAATCCCGAGCCTACAAACATATGGTCAATCCGGAAAAACAAGAAATTCCGGTTATAAGAAATACCGGGTCCCCATCCCGCCTCCACATACGCGTCATGCAATCCTTCGGATATCACACGACGTGCGTACGATAATGGAGAATCATTGAAATCACCGCAGACCAACATATAAGGACAACGGTTCCGCGATATGGCCATGGCGACCGAATCAGCCTGCGGAGCACGGATCGCAGCCGCATCAGCAAGTTTCCTCAAAAGATACTTCCCCCCACTTTTGACGTTTTCTTCACCTGGCGATTTCAATATACCCTCATACACTTCCTTGTCATGAGTGTCCATCTTATTTGACTCAAGATGATTACATACAACAACCAAGGTGTCTTCATCCATTTTCAGCCTCAACAGAAAACTGCCGTTCCCCGCGCTCTCATATGCAATTTTCTCAACTGACAGAATCGGGAACTTTGACAGACAGGCCATACTGTTCCATCCGGGAGTGGAAAACACTTTCCGATAAGGATAAAACGACAACTGACTCTCTATTTCCTTCTTATAAGACGGATACTCCTGCAGACAAACCACGTCGGCATCCGTCCTGCGTATATATTCCACAATCGGATTTACAGTATCTGTATCCTCCGAAGGCATCCCCATCACATTATAAGTAAGAAATTTCAGGATTCCCTCTCCTTGAGGCTCCTTCCGGCCATGAAATGGAGTGTATACCTGCAGACTGTTCCATCCGGCCAACAGGAAAACCAACGGAATCAAGGCATATTTCAAGCGGACAACCAGCCAGAACAACAGGAAAAGAAAATCCAGCAACAGAAAAACCGGGAAAAACAATCCGGCACACGAGAATACAGGAAACGCGACAGGAGACAAATATTGACTATAAGCACAAAACAGATAGCCTGCCCCGACGAATACGTTGGCCAGCAACATAATACCACATAACGTATGCCCGATCACATTCATCTTACCACCTTATTTCTTACTGGCATCGAACAGCCTTTTTTTCTCTTCCTCAGTCAGACTGCCATACCCGGACTTGCGAAGCTTGTCAAGAATACGGTCCACCTCAGCCTCCCGTTCCTTCTTGCGGGCATTGAAATCATAATCTTTTTGCTTGTCACCGAAATGCACTTCCATTTTAGGTCTTCTTTTACGGTGTGGCATACGCATCCCGGAAAACAGGTCCAGCACCTGATTAATCCATTTTGTCGCATCATGACCTTTGGAAAGTCCGGCTGCAAACCACCAACCCGACAAGGCTCCTCCCAAATGCGCGATATGCCCGCCACCATTGGAAGAAGTCATGAACAGCAAGTCAAGAACCACCATGAACACAGCCACATACTTCAAACGGACCGTTCCTACAAACATGAACTGCACCGGATAGTCCGGCTCACGCACTCCTGCCGCCACCACAATGGCCAGAACCGAAGCGGAAGCCCCCAAAAGAAAAGAATGATATACCTTATCCTCAAAATACGGAAACACATTATAAGAGACCAGATAAAGCAGACCTCCGCATATTCCTCCAAGAATATACAGCCCACGCAAATGCCTTGAAGAAAAGAAATTCAGGAACAGACGTCCGAACCAGTATAACCAGAGCATGTTGAACAGAATGTGGAACACATCTGCATGCAAGAACATATAAGTGAGCAGCGACCATGGCTGACGGACAAACGTTTCAGGCCATGCCGGAAGTTCAAGCCAGTTGACCCAAAGCGCAGGAGAAAGGTTGAATAAGGTTATTACGACATTGCACACCGCAACGACCAAAAACACAGCGACATTGATATACAACAGCTGAATGACAATATCCCCCTGAGTGAACTTTCTCCTCAAATCAGTAATAAATCTGTCCACCGCCATTTTTCTTTTTCCAATATATTATTAACATCAATCCGAACAGCATACCTCCAAGATGCGCAAAATGAGCGACACCATCACTTCCTCCTACCCCGAGCAGCAGTTCAAGCACGGCATAACCGATGACAAAATATTTTGCCTTGACAGGTACCGGTATAGGAAACACAAACATCGGGCTGTTCGGGAAAAGCATGCCAAAAGCCAACAACACGCCATATACCGCACCGGATGCCCCCACAGTGGTCAACTGGTTAAGGAACTCCGACATAGGAATGATATTCATGCCAGTATTCACCGAGTCATATCCCGACCACACAAAAAAGTATTCACAGAACTGCACAAATTCCTGGACAAGACCTGCTCCGATACCGCAGACCATATAATATGTAAGGAAACGCTTAGGCCCCCATACTTGTTCCAACACACGTCCGAACATCCACACGGCAAACATATTGAAGAAAATATGCGGGAAGTTGGCATGCATGAACATATACGAGACCAATTGCCCTATATTGAAATCGGATGCAAGAAAAAAGTGCAACCCCAACATGTTTTCAAGATCCACCCCGTATCTTCTGGCCACGATCATACCCAGAAAACACAACACATTGATGATAAGCAGGTTTTTAGTTACTGTCGGTAGATTGTTCATATTCAGTCAAATCATTGATTCATCTGCAAAAATACGATATTATTCTGTCACAGCAAACGGTCTGGCCGTTTTTTGGCAATACTGTCACGCAACACCAGTATGCTTTCAGGCCCCATATTAAACAGCAAGTCCGCAACGCTCAGATCAGGCAGAAAACCTGACCTCTCACCGAACACCTGATAATACGGCTTCGGAATGAAATCCGGGTCACTGTACCGGTAATCCCGTTTCGGATGTATACGTTCACGGAAATCATCTCCCTCAGAGAAATCTTTCTCATAACTGTCCGTCGGCCGGATGGACGGATGTATATCTATCTGTTCACAGATCCAGTGACAAAGCTCCAGATTGAAATCGAAAAGGAATCTGAACCTGTGAGTGAAAAAATATTGGAACTCATCCGCATAGTAATCAAAAAACGGGCTGTGACGATAAGCGGCCACAAAAGCATTCCAGTGTACGTGCCGCCAGTTTCCATGGTCGGAAATCCGGACATCCTTCATCAGACACTTCGGATTGTCCTCCTTCTCCGTAGGCAAGGTCAATGCCAACGGTCCGTCAGCGGACGCTATTATACAACGGTTGCGATAGGTCTGCTTCATATAATGGTCATACCGTTCCAACCTCACCGTATCGTACGCATACAATTTGGCATAATATCCAACCGGTCCCAAATACGCGGAACTTAAAATCACTTCATTCATCGGCACGCATTCATTTTTACTCTATACGCTGGAATAAACGTCCTTTATGTGTGGAATACCACACCCTCCAGGCTTTCCCGATAATATGATCCTCAGGAACAAACCCGAACAGACGGGAATCGCATATGTTCACAGGATCATTGGAGGCCATCCAATAATAGTCTTTCGTAAAGGTAAACCTGTCCACCGGCTTCCCGTCGACAAAAAGAGAATCGCCGGACACTCTCACATTCCGGTGCTCATGGGCCAGAATCGTATTTCCCAGCAGTGTCACATTCCAAGGATAGATTCTCACGGTCCTTCCTTTTTCCGGCACTACAAAAGGATGTGCGTTTCTACGGTCCTTGCCGGACATCGGTACCACCGTGAAACGGTCGCCCAAACGCTGCGAAATGAGATAATACTCATAATGGCTGAAACTGCGGATATAATCCCCGTCAGAAGTATACCCAACCAGCACATTGCCGGAAAGCCCCAAAGAAGAAAGCAGTTCCAGCATCCTGTCCTCCATCCCGGAAGGATAGACATACAAGGCCTTGCTGTCAGGACTGAGGACCCTCCCTCCTATTTCCGTCAGGTCCTCATCAAGCATCAACGTATCCCCCGCCACTCCTATGCAACGGCTGATAAACAAACCACGGCTCTCAATCCTTTCCCGGGAATTACCCGGATGAGGGTTATTGAACAAAACAATATCCCCCTTCTTTACAGGTGAGGACGCGATCCGATGATATCCGAACACAGAAGGAAAAGGCATACGCAACCCATAGCTCCATTTACTGACCAGTATGCGCTCACCTTCATAAAGGCTGTTCTCCATGCCTGAGGACGGAATCACGCAAGTCGTAACAAGAAGCATCCGGACCAATATGACCACACCCACAATGCAGCACACAGTCTTTACCCACCATTTGCCGGACTTACAAATCCACATAAATATTCATGAAATCACTTAATGCCGTCCACGAACTTAAACAGACGGTCCCATCTGATCTTTCCATCCATCCAGTCACGGTCAGGATCGAGCGACAGCCAGATAAATATCGGTTTACCCACAATATGGTCTTCCGGAACAAATCCCCAGAAACGCGAATCCGCCGAATTATGCCGGTTATCCCCCATCATCCAATAATAATCCATCTTGAATGTATAGCTTGTGGCCTCTTGGCCGTTTATGTAGATTCTCCCGTCCTTCACCTCAAGAGTGTTCCCTTCATAGTTCTTGATAGGACGTTCATAAACGGGCAGATTGTCGAGTGTCAGACCAATCGTGGCACCCTTCTTCGGAATCCAGACAGGCCCATAATTGTCTATTGTCCATCCGGTCAGCTTATTGTTCGGATACAAGCCTCCGGCATCATCATCAGGTGCATTCTCAATGGACACCACCAAGTCTTTCCTTCCCAGCAGAGCGGCTTTCGCGGCTTCCGTAAGAGGCATGTTGTAAACCGACTCTTCCACATAATATGCGGACAGGTCTTCACGGCTGATTCCCAACTCATGACACAACTCTTCCGGCAACACGCCTTTTGTATGCACCAGATAGCGGTATTGCACCTCATCCGGCTCCTTATTGGGCTTTCCATCCAAATAAATGATACGGTCCTTTATTTGCAAGGTCTGACCCGGAAGTCCGACGCACCGTTTCACGTAATTCTCCCTCCGGTCCACCGGACGGGTAATCACCTTGCCGAACATCTGAGGATTCTCGTCGATATACCTGCGCCCCGCATTGTAATAGAAATCAAAGACTTCACGCTGCTGTTCCACAGAAAGACGGCTCATATCCACAGGACGGGAAAGCTGTTTTCCCAACTGATAGCTCATCCGATAAATATCTTCGGCGGGATTTCCTGTCGCCACCGTATCCCCGGCCGGGAAATTAAAGACCACAATATCATTCAGTCTCACTTTTCCGGTACCGGACACGCGCTTATAGTCCCACTCAGGCCATTCCAGATAAGACTTGCAGTTGAACACCGGCAATGTGTGCTGGGTCAGCGGCATGTGGAGAGGAGTCTGTGGAATACGTGCCCCGTAGCTCATTTTGCTGACAAACAGATAATCCCCCACAAGCAACGACTTCTCTAACGAGGAAGAAGGTATCACATAGTTCTGGAAGAAATACAGATTGACGAAATACACGGCCACCAATGCAAAGACAATCGCGTCCACCCAGCTCATCACCGCCAGAACCGTCTTGTTCTTCGATTTCCTCCACCATGTCCACGGAATGAGTTTCGTGACATACGCATCGAAGATAAAAGGTATGACCACTACGCCCAACCAGCTCTTCAGCCAAATCAGAAAAGCGACATAGGCCAGCAACACCACTCCCAGCTTGATCCACTGCTTGCGCGGAGCCAGTCTCATCCTGTCGGCAAGCCCGACCTTACCCTCTACGGACAAACCGTTTTTCATGTCCTCTGCCATATCCGTTAAAAATGGAATAAGTCATCCATGCCCAAGAATCCCTGATGTGTGGCCGTATATTCGGCTGCCAACACAGCTCCCAAAGCAAAGCCCTTCCGGTTCTTGGCATCATGAGTGATAATGATGGAATCGGCCTCCGACTCATAACGGATAGTGTGGATGCCCGGCACCTCCCCTCTACGCACGGCGCTTACAGGCAGTTCGTTTGCGGCACATTGTGTCGTTCCCGTCACCGTACCGTCGGGAGCCGTCAGAGTACCCATCACCCATTTGTCCTTACGGTCCAGATTCTCGATGATGCCCTCAGCCAAGGTGATTGCCGTACCGCTCGGGGCGTCCAGCTTATGGATGTGGTGTGTCTCCACCATCGACACCTCATAGTTCGGGAAACCATTCATGATTCCAGCCAGATATTTGTTGACCGCGGAGAAAATGGCCACCCCCAGACTGAAATTGGATGACCAGAACAAGGTCTTACCCTCTTCCGCACAAAGACGGCGCATCTCATCCTCATGCCCGGCTATCCATCCTGTGCTTCCGGAAACCACCTTCACACCCTGTTTAAAGGCCTCCTTGCAGTTTCCATACGCCACCGCAGGAGCCGTAAACTCAATGGCCACATCCGCCGAACGGAAAGCCTCCGAGTCAAAATCCTGACGGTTGTCCATATCAATGACACATACGATCTCATGTCCGCGGGAAAGCGCGATCTTTTCAATCTCCTTTCCCATTTTCCCATATCCGATTAATGCTATCTTCATATCCGACAAATAATTTTATGCGCAAAGATAGCGTTTTTCGTAATTAATCATTACATTTACCCGACATTTACACCTCGTTAACATGGAACAACTTCTATACTATGTCTGGAAACACAAACTTTTTCCTCCAGGACCGCTGAAAACGACTCAGGGAGAGGAACTGGAAATAATCAATCCCGGAATTTACAATACGGACGCCGGACCGGACTTCCTCAACGCCAGAATCAAGACCGGAGGCATCTTATGGGTAGGGGACGTGGAAATCCACCTCCGCTCGTCTGATTGGACACGACACGGGCACCACTTGGACAAGAACTACGATTCCGTCATCCTGCACGTGGCCTCCGACATCGACACGGAAGTCTGCCGCTCCGACGGGAAGCCTATTCCCCAACTGGAACTTCACTATCCTCCCTATTTACTCAAAAACTACCGCCAGCTGGTAGAGACAATCCGTTATCCGGCTTGCTACCGGATTATCCCGCAGATTCCGAAATTACTGATACACAGTTGGCTGTCGTGCCTTCAATCGGAACGTTTTGAACAAAAAACGGCACACATCAACCAACTGCTGGAACGCCATGGTCAGAATTGGGAGCAAGTGTTCTTCATCATCCTTTCCCGTAATTTCGGTTTCGGGACCAACAGTGACGCGTTTGAATTCTGGGCGGAAAGCGTCCCCCTGCAGGCCGTCAACAAACACCGCGACAACCTGTTTCAGATAGAAGCCTTCTTCTTCGGACAGGCAGGACTCCTTCAGGAAATCCCGGCAGACGACTATACCGGAAAAATGATCAATGAATACGCCTACCTCAGCCATAAGTTCGGCCTGAGCCCTTCCCCACACTGCAGATGGAGGCTCCTCAGGGTACGGCCGGGAAATTTCCCATATGTACGAATCGCGCAACTGGCTTCCTTCTATTACCGCTCGGAAGGAATCCTTTCACGGCTGATGGAAACGGAAACCCTTAAAGGGTTACGCGACATTCTCCGTGGCGGGACTTCCGAATATTGGCTCACCCACTATGTGTTCGGCGAGGTTTCTCCCGCACAGACAAAGACACTCAGCCAATCGACAATCGACCTGCTCATCATCAACACAATCATCCCGTTCCTCTACGCTTACGGGAAATGGAGCAGGGACAACCGGCTGCTGCAACGCGCCAACAGGCTGTTGGAGGAACTGAAGCCGGAAAACAATTACATTGTCCGCACTTGGAAGGAATGCGGTCTGGAAGCCGCACACGCAGGCGACAGCCAGGCACTCATCCAACTGAAAAAGAATTATTGCGACATGAAGAAGTGCCTCTACTGCCGGATAGGCTATGAATATTTCAAAAATCCGACATGACCAGGGGAACACACTAAAAACCATTATTTTTGCACCCTAAAACAAAAGCTATGGACAAATATATCTTTGAACTGAAAATGAAGGTACGCGACTATGAATGCGACCTGCAAGGCATCGTGAACAACGCGAACTACCAACACTACATCGAACATACCCGTCACGAATTCCTTTGTTCCACAGGAATCAGTTTCGCGGAACTGCACCGGCAAGGAACCGACCCTGTGGTCGCGCGCCTGAACATGGCATTCAAAACCCCACTCACCAGCAGAGACGAGTTTGTCTCAAAACTCTATGTCAGGAAAGAAGGAATCAAATATGTGTTCTATCAAGACATCTTCCGCCTGCCCGACATGAAACCTGTGCTCAAATCCTCGGTAGAGACAGTCTGCCTCATTCATGGAAAGCTGAGTGAAAGTGAATTATTGAACCAAATTCTAAGTCCTTATCTGAACCAATAAAATGAAAGAAGACGAACACCTGTACACCCTTATACTTTCACGGACTCCGGGCATCGGGCTTATCGGAGCACACCACCTGCTGAGCACGGTCGGCAACGCAAAAGACATCGTACTCCATGCCAAAGAGCTGGCCAGGGAAATACCCGGATTTCCCGACAAAGCGGTTGAAGCGCTCTGCCGGCCGGATCTTCTGCAACTATGCGAAGCGGAACTGTCGTTTGCGGAGAAGAACGGCATACAATGCCTGATCCATTCCGACAACGCCTACCCCTCGCGACTGCGGGAATGTCCGGACGCCCCTATCGCGCTTTTCTATAAAGGGAATGCCGACCTCAACAGCCTGCACATTGTCAGCATCGTCGGCACACGCCATGCCACCGATTACGGAAAAGAGACATGCTCCCGATTTATCCATGAACTGAAAGAACTGATGCCCGACGTGATTATCGTAAGCGGACTGGCATACGGCATCGACGTGCAGGCCCATCGGGCGGCTCTTGAGAACGGACTGGCCACAATCGGCGTACTGGCCCACGGACTTGACCGCATTTATCCTGCCACACACCGCCGCACCGCCGTCGAAATGCTGGAACAAGGAGGACTCCTCACGGAATTCACCAGCGGCACCAATCCCGACAAACAGAATTTTGTCAAACGCAACCGTATCGTGGCCGGAATCAGTGACGCGACCATCGTTGTGGAATCGGCCGAAAAAGGAGGATCGCTCATCACCGCGGATATAGCGGAAAGCTACCACAAAGACTGCTTTGCCTTTCCCGGACGCATCAGCGACACGTTCTCTATCGGTTGCAACAACCTGATCCGGCAAAACAAGGCAGCGCTGCTGCAACACGCGGAAGATTTCGTGAAAGCCATGTGCTGGGATGTGGAGAACAAAAAACCTGAAGCCATCCAAAGACAACTGTTTCCTGACCTTTCACCGGACGAGACAAAAATCGTACAACTGCTGGAAAAAGAACCGGAAGGGAAGCAGATCAATACGCTTGTTGTGGAAAGCAACATTGCGATCAACCGACTGACCGGAATCCTGTTCGAACTGGAAATGAAAGGGGTTATCCGTGCCATGGCCGGAGGAATGTATAAACTGTTGGCCTAAGCTCTTAATGCCCGAGACCAATGCAAAAAAAAATGGGAGAACGCCTTCTCCCAACTTGTTAACCTTAAATCTAATACTATGAAAAAAATCATGTGACAAATATAGGCTTTCATTTTGAATTTACCAAACATGTCACCTCATTATCACATACTTTTAACCTTATTTCACAACAAGATTAAAAATTTCTTTGTAAACAATCGTCTTAAAAGGAGGTTGTCCTCCTTTTAAGACGGGAATAATACCATAAAAAAGACACTGGTCAGTCTTTCAATTTCGCTTTAATGAAGTCACGGTTCAAACGGGCGATATTGCTGATTGAAACGTTCTTCGGGCATTCAGCCTCACAAGCACGGGTATTCGTACAGTTACCGAAGCCCAGCTCGTCCATCTTTGAGATCATCGCTTTCGCACGGCGGAGCGCTTCAGGCTTACCCTGCGGCAACAGATTCAACTGGCTCACCTTTGCAGAAACAAACAGCATGGCCGAACCGTTCTTACAAGCGGCTACACAGGCACCGCAACCGATGCAGGAAGCGGCATCCATAGCCTCGTCTGCCACCTGCTTCGGAATCAGAATCGCGTTGGCATCCTGAGGAGCACCTGTACGGACGCTGATGAAGCCACCCGCCTGCATGATCTTGTCGTATGCCGAACGGTCTACCATCAAGTCCTTGATAACCGGGAAACCGGCCGAACGCCACGGCTCAACAGTGATGACATCACCGTCGTTGAAGCGGCGCATATAAAGCTGGCAGGTAGTGGCACCTGTAGCCGGTCCGTGCGGATGACCGTTGATATACAAAGAACACATACCGCAGATACCCTCACGACAGTCATGGTCAAACACCACAGGTTCTTTACCTTCCTCAACCAGCTGCTCGTTCAAAATATCCAGCATTTCCAGAAATGAAGTATCACCCGGGATATCTTTCATCTGGAATGTATCGAAATGACCTTGTTCCTTAGGTCCGTTCTGACGCCAAATTTTCAGCGTAAATGATATATTTTTATCCATTTTACTTAGATTCTTTAATTGTTTAACTTCACTGATCAGCTCTTATAGTTACGAGTCTGAACTTTAATCGCTTCGTAAACCAGCGGCTCTTTGTAGAGAACCGGAGCCTTGTCGTCCGAGCCCTGGTATTCCCAGCAAGAAACATAGAAGTAGTTCGCGTCGTCACGTTTTGCCTCGCCTTCTTCTGTCTGGTACTCTTCACGGAAGTGTCCGCCGCAGGATTCGTTACGGTTCAACGCGTCGTAAGCAATCAGCTCACCCATGGTGATGAAGTCATTCAGACGGATAGCCTTGTCGAGTTCCACGTTCATGCCTTCCTTCTTGCCCGGGATAAACAGGTTGGTCTCGAATTCCTTACGGATTTCCTTCAGCTTGGTAAGAGCGGTCTTCAGGCCGGCTTCCGTACGTCCCATACCTACATATTCCCACATGATGTGTCCGAGTTCCTTATGGATAGAGTCTACTGAACGCTTGCCCTGGATGCCCATCAGATGGTCAATCTTGGCCTGAACGGCTTTTTCGGCTTCCGCGAACTCAGGAAGATCCGTAGAGAAGCGGGGAACGGTAATCTGGTCGGCCAGATAATTCTGGATGGTGTACGGCAATACGAAGTATCCGTCAGCCAATCCCTGCATCAGTGCGGAAGCACCCAGACGGTTGGCACCGTGGTCAGAGAAGTTACATTCACCGATGGCGAACAGACCCTTCACGGTAGTCTGCAGTTCGTAGTCAACCCAGATACCACCCATTGTATAGTGGATAGCCGGATAGATCATCATCGGGTTGTAATATTTCACACCGTTGATCTCATTTGCCAGCTCGCCCGGATTGACGTCGGTAATCTCCTCATACATGTCGAAGAGGTTGCCGTAACGCTGACGCACTACGTCAAGACCCAGACGTTCGATACTTTCCGAGAAGTCAAGGAATACGGCAAGACCCGTGTTGTTCACACCGAAGCCATGGTCGCAACGTTCCTTGGCGGCACGGCTGGCCACGTCACGCGGAACCAGGTTACCGAATGCCGGATAACGGCGCTCCAGATAATAGTCGCGGTCTTCTTCAGGAATGTCAGAGCCTTTCTTCGTTCCGGCCTGCAATGCCTTGGCGTCTTCCAGTTTCTTCGGAACCCAGATACGGCCGTCGTTACGCAGAGACTCAGACATCAAAGTCAGCTTCGACTGCTTGTCACCGTGTACCGGAATACAGGTCGGGTGAATCTGGACGTATGCCGGATTAGCGAAGAACGCGCCCTTACGGTAGCAAGCCATCGCAGCGGAGCAGTTACATGCCATTGCGTTGGTTGACAGAAAGTAAGTGTTACCGTAACCACCGGTAGCAATCACTACGGCATGAGCGGCGAAACGTTCCAATTTACCTGTTACCAAGTTCTTGGCAATGATACCGCGTGCACGACCGTCGATGATAACCACATCTTCCATTTCATAACGGGTGTACAGCTTCACGGTGCCGGCACCTACCTGACGGCTCAAAGCCGAATATGCGCCCAGCAACAGCTGCTGTCCTGTCTGGCCTTTCGCATAGAAAGTACGGGAAACCTGCGCGCCACCGAAAGAACGGTTGGCCAGCAGACCTCCGTATTCGCGTGCGAACGGAACACCCTGAGCCACACACTGGTCGATGATGTTGTTCGACACCTCGGCCAGACGGTAAACGTTGGCTTCACGGGCACGGTAGTCACCGCCCTTCACCGTATCGTAGAACAGACGGTATACAGAGTCACCGTCATTCTGATAGTTCTTCGCAGCATTGATACCTCCCTGTGCGGCGATAGAGTGCGCGCGGCGCGGAGAGTCCTGAATACAGAAATTGAATACGCGGAATCCCATCTCACCCAATGAAGCGGCGGCAGAAGCACCTGCCAGACCGGTTCCTACCACGATGATATCCAGACGGCGTTTGTTGGCCGGGTTCACCAGTTTCTGATGAGCTTTATAGTTGGTCCATTTTTCAGCTATCGGACCTTCAGGAATTTTAGAATCAAGTATCTTAGTCATAATTGTGTTCTTTTTTAGTTGATAAGGCGTTATGAACCTGTTTTTTCAACGTATTATAAATTCATTACGAAAAACGCTACCGCTACCAGCATGAAGCCCAGTACGATAATGGTAGAATAGATGTTGGAGACGCATTTCCAGCGTTCAATCCAGATTGTATTGTTCCATCCCAGAGTCTGCATGGCACTCCAGAAACCGTGAGTCAGATGGAACCAGAGAGCAACCAGCCAAACGATGTACAGAACAAAGAATACAGGGTTCGAGAATGTCTCCACAATGTAGCCGTAACCATCCGTAGCGCTCAAGCCTCCCATCATAGGATTACCGATCAGCTCGGCAAACATCATGTTGTACCAGAAATTAAACAAATGCAGTGCCAGACCCAGGATTACCACAACACCCAGAGCAAGCATGTTCTGAGAGGCCCATTCCACAGTCTTAGGCTTCGCGCTGACAGCATAACGCTCGCTGCCACGGGCCGCACGGTTCATCATCGTCAGCCAGAAGGCATAGATGATGTGAATCACAAACAGAGCGGCTAACGCAAGTGTGCCCAGCAAGGCATACCAGTTAGTTCCCAGAAATTCACACACCATGTTATAACCTTCCGCCGAGAACAGCGCGACAAGGTTCATCAACATGTGAAATGTAAGAAACAGGACAAGGGCGATACCCGTTACGCTCATCACCACTTTCCTTCCAATAGATGAATTACTTAACCACATAAATGATTGAATTTAAATTATTTAATTATT
>DWVR01000022.1 GCA_019120125.1 Candidatus Phocaeicola excrementigallinarum
CGGCGTCAGGATTTGGCTTCGGCAGGGATTGTAATGGCTTCACGGATTATCGCCACTTCAACCAAAACCCTTGTAACTCAATTCTATCACTATATCTTTCCGCATTTCACTTTTTTGTAGTAACTTTGCAACGACAATGTACCGATTGCCATTGAAAACATAAATATATTTTTAAGTCTCATATTATCATCATAGAATTTAAAATCCAACATTCAAACTGATTGAATAAGTTCGGGAAAGAGGATAGACAAACAAATTTCCACTGCCGATTTCAGGATCCATACCATATTCCTTGGCCGGACTGAAAGTAAGCAGATTATATCCAGTCAAAGCCAGACTGCACTTTGTAATCCAAGGCAGTTTTCTCAACAATTTATGCTTGAAGTCATATCCTATCGAAAGGTTTTTCAACCTTATATACTTTGAATCCACCAACCAAAAATCCGATGTCGCAACATTATTGTTGCCATTATATCCAGGATTACTGTGCAATCTGGGATATCTTGCGTCAGTATTTTGAGGTGTCCAATAGTCAGTCTGGGAATCATATATAACAGGAGGATTCTGTGTGTCGCTTCCTTGAAGAATGCTTCCCATAGCAATATCATAGGAACCTGCCCCTTGCCATAACATATTCATAAACCATCCTCTATAATTCAGACTGACATTAATGCCATAGTTCATACGGGGCGAACTGCCGGTACCTATACGATGGTTGTCGTTTCCGTCAATGATACCGTCACCATTAAAATCCTCATACTTCAAGTCGCCTGCACCCAAATTAACAGAACTAGGACGTTTCGGAGAATTCATCACATCATTGAAATCCGTATAATACCCCAGACAAGTATAACCACTTCCCCAATAACTACCAACCTGTGTATCCCTGTCATACGGATTCTTCAACGATGTCTCCGCCTCATCCGGATTTATATTCCAACGGCTGTCATAGAATGTAAGATTACCGGAAACACTGTATTCCAACTCACCCACATTATCCTTATACTGTAACCAGAACTCACCACCCTGGCGGATGCTTTCACCGTCTGACTTGATTTTAGGAAGAGACATACCCAACGGATCTGTATACCCTACATTAGAGGGAGAGGACAAATATCCGGTTGTCGACATACGGAAATACTCAATAGTACCTGACAAACGTCCGCGCAAAGAAGAGAAGTCCAAACCGACATTCATATTCTTACTGGTATACCAAGTAATATCCGTGGCCACCAGTCCTCCTTCTGACAATCCCGGAAGGAAAGCCTGTCCTATATACCCACCACGTTCCGAATAGTTATATGAAGGCACATACTCATATCTGCCCAAACGGCCATCCGTACTTCCGTCCAGACCAATCTCACCATAAGAGGCACGCAACTTAAACGTGTCAAAAATATGTCTGTCACGCAACGTTTCCCAGAAATCCTCTTCTGACACCATCCATCCGACACTTCCTGAGAAAAAAGTTCCCCAACGGTTGTCTTTCGGGAAATAATCACTTCCGTCATAACGCATGCTGGCTTCCACCAGATATTTAGCAGCATAATCATACTTCACACGGGCTATGACTGCTGCACGCCTATAGCCGACATACTCACTTGCGCTATTCTTAGCCGTATTGACCGGGCCATAGTTAATCTGGTCGATATTCAACAAGTATTCCTGACGGGACAAGGAATTATTATCCACATCGCTTCCACTTACTTCCAGACCAATAGTCGCTCCTACAGTATGTACCTCACCAAAAGTATTATTGTAATCCGCAAGGAACTGAGTGGTAAAGTTATTGTGATAATAAGTGTTCTTTGTCAGATTCGGCTTTCCCGGCGTATTCGGATTACCTTCCAAATCATAAGAATAAGGAGTCTGCTGCCATGTCTTGTCACGATCATTGACAATCGTATAGTTTCCCACAGCTTTCAAGGTCAACCCTTTCACCCAAGGCACACTCCACTCCAATCCGAGATTACCTCTCACAGAAGTTCTTTCCTGACGATAGTATCCACCATCCGAGCTCAAATCTATCAACGGATTATCATTGGTTCCACTGAATATCTGACCATTCTTATTATATGCCAACTGAGTCGGCATATGCTGGATAAGGTGCGACCAGATGGTCGAATAGCCTGTCCCTTGGTGAGTAGAGGGCTGACGCATTTTCCAGATATAGGCATCCACGCCAGTCGTTACTTTCAGGCCTATCTTATCAAATTTAGCAACAGCGTTGGTACGGAAATTATAGCGCTGCATATTATGGGCGTTAGTACGATAGATGGACTCCTGATCATAATAACCCAGACCGCTATATATGCGTATGTTCTCACTTCCTCCACTAACCGAAAGATTATGCCTTTGCTCTGGAGAGAAATTACGAAGACACAAATCCATCCAGTCCGTATTCGGATAATTTATGGGATCCGATCCATCCTTATATTTCTGCAGATCTTCTTCCGAAGTAGGAGGCGCGATTCCATCATTTATACTTGCCTGATTTCTATAAAACAGCAAGTTATAAGAATCCAGCTTGTCCGGCAAATAGGTTGGCTGGCTGAAATTATAATTGAAGTTATAATTCACATTCATTTTTCCGGCCTTTCCTTGCTTGGTAACTACCATAATGATACCGTTTGCGGCACGCGCACCATAAATAGCCGTGGCCGAAGCATCCTTCAAAATAGTCAGCTGCTCTATATCGTCAGGATTCAGGTTCTGAAAATCACGTTCTTCCGAAACTATATCATCAATGACATACAATGGAGTCCCGCCACCACGAATAGAAATGCTTGACGTGGCGCCAATTCCTCCACCACTTTGCGTTACGATCAAACCAGGAGCACGTCCCGCCAAACTTTGGGTGACATTCGAAACCGGAGTTGCGGCAATCTCCTCCGCATCCAAAGACGTGATAGATGCTGTCGTTTTTCTTTTTGAAGTCGTACCATAACCGATCACCACCACCTCGTCCAGCACTTTGGTGTCCTCATGCAACTTTATTTTGAGGTCGGAAGCGTCGGCCACGACATCGCGCGACTCATAGCCTACATACGAGACCGTAAGCACCGCACCGTCAGGCACTGTCAAGGTGAAACGACCGTCCATATCGGTAATCGTACCATTGTCCGTGCCTCTCTGACGCACCGTACCGCCGATGACCGGATCACCCTTGTCGTCCAGCACCACGCCGCTTATCTGACGCCGCTTTCCGTCCGCCGGCTTTTCCTGGGGGAAGATGACCACATGGTTCCCTTCAATGCGGTACGACAGGCCCGTGCCTTTCAGGGCGTCTTCAAGCACCTCGCGCACATTTCCTCCGTCCACATTCACCTTTGTCTTGCGGACCGCGTCAGTCACTTTACTGTTATTGTAATCGACAGACATCCGTGTCTGTTCCTCTATTTCCTTGAATATTTCCTGCAAGGTCATGGCTTTCTGTGGAAGCCGGATACCTTGTTGTTGAGCGTACATCTGGCCGGCACAGAACACCAAAGAACAAAATGCCAACCGTTTAGCGTTTTTTATCGCCCAACCTAGTGTGTTGTTTCTTGAAAAATGCATAATTTTGCGTACTAGATTTTTTGTTTCTGTATGATATTGATTTCCCTGGTCAATAAAGATGTCTCATGGACAAAAGATCTGGATTTCAAATATCGGGAAGCTGTTGTGGAAGGCGCTTTCCGATATTCTTTTTTCAATGGGTCTCACCTCCTTTCTTCACAGACCGCAGGAAAATGATATTGCCTTCTATGGAATATTCCATATCGCCGGCTGCCAGTGCCAGGACGCGCATCACTTCCCCGATTGTCTCGTCCGATTTAAACTTCATTGTATATATCTCACCAATACCTATGTGTGTGTCGTATCTGAATGTCACGTCATAACGGCGTTCCAAAGTCTTCAGTATCGCGGACAGAGGCTGGTTGACAAAACGGATCTCGCCTTCCGTCCAGGATATGGTTTTCTCCGCATCCGTGCGGAACACCTCAAACGAACCGTTCTGTTTATGGTAGACCACCCGCTCGTCCGGCTCCATCGTCACGCCGTCACTCTCGTTGTCCGAACGGTACACTTTCACACGTCCTGTCTCCAATGTGGTGGTGATCAGGTCATCATCCATATAAGCCTCCACATTGAAAGTGGTGCCCAGCACACGGACATCCAAAGGACCCGCCTGCACGATAAACGGTTTCTTCTCATCATGGGTCACATCGAAAAAAGCCTCACCCGAAAGATAGACCTCACGCCTTTTCCCGTAGAAGTTTTTCGGATATACGAAAAGTGTTCCTGAATTCAGCGTCACTTCCGTACCGTCCGACAGCCGGATTTTCTTCTGCTGCCCTTGGGGCACATAACATTCGGCCATCTCGGAAACCGTCTCTACCCTCCGGTCCATGACATGCCATACGGCCATTCCGGTCAGCAAGGGAAGCAATATCACGGCCGCATACCGCCACACCGTACGCATCCGCTCCATCCTCCACACACGTGTACTGTCGTGCAGACCGAGCCTTTCCTTAACCGAATCCAAGGCGGCAAGCGTCTCCTTTTCCGACACACCGCTTCCGTCTGTCTCGTTCCATATCCGGAACAAGGCCCCGTCTGTCACGGCATCCTCCTTATGCCCTCCCAGCCAATGCCATACCGCATCACGGCCCGAAGAAGCCAGCACCCCGTCGACCAGACGGCGAAGTATCCGATAAATTCGTTGCTGTCCCATCATAATTTCGTGCTTTTATAAAGGAAGAGCGCCCTTTCCGTGAAAACACGTAACGGACGCTCTTTATTTAACTTACGTTAACTAATTCTCAGTGTGACTGTGCCTGCACGACTCCTTTCATGCCCACCCGTTCACCGGAAGAGGCGTGGAAAAGCACACGCAGCTCGCACTTTTCGCCCACAGGACCAAACTCCACTTCAAAATCACGCTCGGCCGCATCTTCTTTGGTGGCAATCCGCTTCCCGTCAAGCCATATCTCAGCCTTTCCGGAAAGTCTCTTGAAAAGAAACGTGCCTCCCTTTTCCCTACATGCCTGATGGAGCGCACACTCGGTACGGAACATCACATAACCGCCGTGTTCCAGAAGGATCCCCGTCCCGGAAGGCACTGAGACAGGCTGCCAGCTGTTCATGTCGTTGTCCGCTACCCTGCGTGTCACGTCCGGACGGTCAGCATAGAAAGGAGAGACCGTCCATCCGCCCAACACCTGTGGAGGATTCTCCACAGCTACCGAAGGAACGACGGGAGCCGGGCGTACGGGAATCTTCAGAACGGCAGGCTCAAGCCCTTCCACAGTGGCGGTAAGAGTCACCTCGCCCGACTCTTCAGCGGACTGCACAATGACCTGTGCCAGACCGTTGAACAGACTCCGCCTGTCGCCCTTCTCCGGCTCATGGCAGTTAGGATTGCCGTTCCCCAGCCCGATGATACGGGCCGGACCGGAAATGTCGAACACAACCATCTCATTGACCGTAGGCACATGCCGTCCTTTCGAATCCAACGCCTCGACCGTGACAGGCACGGCATCCTTTCCGTCGCCCTTCATGTTGTCCCGGTACGGAACCAGCCTCAACCTTACCGGCTTTCCGGTGGTCTCCACCTTGTCGCGCGCCACCACCTTTCCGTCCTTATATCCGATAGCCTCCAGCCGGCCGGGCCTGTAAGGCACATGCCAGGTGTTCATCTCATAGCGGTCGGCCTCCTGTTCAGACACCGTCTTTCCGTTCAGTCTCAGCTTTATCCGGTCCACATTGCTCATCACCATCACCTTGACCGGCTTCCCTATTGAATCGGCCGGCCAGTTCCAATGAGGGATCAGTTTCAGCACCGGCTTGTCATCCAGCCATTGCGCCTGATGCAGGTAATAGGCGCTCTTCGGAAATCCGCACAAGTCCATGATGCCGAAGAAAGAGCTGACCGACGGCCATTGAAACGGGGTAGGCTCTCCATGATAGTCAAACCCGGTCCAATAGAAACATCCGGCCATCCAGGGACGCTCTGCCACTTCCTTCCACGCACGGCGGTGGGTAGCCCCCCAGGCCGTGCTCTCGGAATCGTAAGAGTCGATGACGTTGCGCGACTTGTCGGTCCGGTACTCCCCTCTGACCATGAACGCCGAACCGTCTTCCGAGCTGGTAAGAGGCAAATCGGGATTCAGTTCATGAAAACGGTCATAACTTTCAATCTGATAGTTGAATCCGCCGACATCTACTGCCTGCGACACATTGTATTCGGAGAAGAACCCGCCGTTCATGGCCGCCGTGACAGGACGGGTGGTGTCGAGACGTTTCACCACATCGGACATGCGTCTCACCATCTCGTACCCGTTCTCGGTGCCCTGCATCGGCTCCTCGTTGAACACCGACCAGAGTATCACGCTCGGACAGTTCCGGTCGCGGCGCACCAGCCATTCCAGCTGGCGCACATATTCAGGGGATGTGTTGAAAAGACGGTTCTCGTCGAGCACCATGATTCCCATGCTGTCGCAGGCGGCCATAAACTCCTTGGACATCGGATTGTGCGACGCACGATAGGCATTGACCCCCATTTCCTTCAGCTTGCGGAGACGGAACTCCCACAACGCGTCGGGCACGGCCACTCCCACCCCGGCATGGTCCTGATGGCAACACACGCCCTTGATCTTGACATTCTTCCCGTTCAGCCAGAAACCGGTGTCCTTGTCGAAACGGAAGGTGCGGAAACCGCAGCGCGTCTCGGCCTCATCGGTCACCGTCCCGTTCTGGCGGACCACCGTCCTCACCCGGTAAAGGACCGGATTCTCCGGCGACCAGAGCTGCGGACCGGAAACCGGCAACGACAGTCCGGCCACATTGTCCCTCAGCGCGTCCACCCTGACCGACGATGTACGTGAGGTGACCAGCGTGCCGTCGGGCGCATACAAAGACACTTCCACCTCTGCGTCGGCCGGACTTTTCCCTGAATTATACAAAGACACCTCAGCCGGGATCTCCCATTCCCCGCCGGCTTTCCTCACCGGATTGGCGAACACCCCGTCGGTCATGATATGCAGAGGGGAACGCTTCACCAGCCACGTGTGGCGGTAGATTCCCGCACCCTCATACCACCAGCCTTCCTGAGCCTCGGCGTCCACCCGCACGGCAATCACATTCAAGTCGTCCCCGTAGGTGACATAAGGAGTGATGTCAATATACATGGACGTATACCCGCACCAGTTACGGTGGAGCACCGTACCGTTCACCCAGACAGTGGCATGAGTGGCGATTCCGTCGAACTGCAGCTCGAAATGCTTTCCCTTGTCCTCGGAAGAGACCCGGAACTTGCGCCGGTACCAGCCGAAGCCACGATGATAATATCCCTGTGAAAGATTCGCGTCGGGACTGACTCTCCCTTCCATGGCCCAGTCATGGGGCAAGTCGAGCACACGCCATGCGGAGTCGTCATACGAAGGCGCGGCCGCCCCGCTCACCCCTCCGGCCTTGGCGTTACGGTACGAACGGTTATGTCCCTTGATGACAGGATAAGGGATATCTCCCGGATGGAAACGCCATCCTTTGTCCAACGAAAGGACCTCACGTGCGCACGGACTTTCCTGCGCGTAGCCGAGACAACAGCATACCGCCATTCCCAGCAGAACAAAAAGTTTTCTGATGCCTACCATAATCATATTATATAATGTCTATAGAAAGGCAGAGCCCTTTCCTGTCCGCCACACGTAGGCAAGCCGGAAACTTTAACAAACATTCAGATTTACGCACACAGATACGCAGCAACAACCCCGGATTACAGCAACAGGGACTTCAGACCAAGAACCATCTGGCGGAGCGTGGAAAGCGCGGCACTCAGATGCGTCTCCACCGTACGCTTGCTGATACCCAGACGGTCGGCAATCTCCTGGTTCCCCAACCCCTGCTCACGGCTCATGCGGTACACCGTCCTCCGCTGTTCCGGCATCGCGTCCACCGCCCTTCCGACCATCTCCTCCAGCTCATGCCCGTACACGATTTCCTCCACCTCATCAACCGACGGAACTGCCGGAAGCTTTTCCAGACCGATGTCCGCCACATTGCGCCTCTGCTCCAGCCAGGCATAAAACACATGCTTGGTGGTCCTGTACACGTAAGCGTTCAGATTCTGCACGTTCCGCAAGGAGGAACGATACATCCACAAGTGCACGAAAGTGTCCTGCGCCAGATCTTCCGCCGCCTCCCCGTCCCCCGTCAGACCATAAAGAAAAGACTTCATACGGGGGTAATAGGACATGAACAGGGCGTCGAAAGCCTTCACGCTCCCCTGGCTCAAGGCCACCACATCAATCGGTTCATCCACTTGCTTCATACTGATTGCCTCTCTTACGTTTCTGATATTGCAATTTGACATACAAATATATGAATTTTCCATAAAACGGCATAATAAATCACATCATCCGAATCAGATTGCATAAAACAACGGATGGCTCAGGCAAAGGACTGCTGAAAACGGAGAAACTGAAACGGAAGGGACACACCAAAGACAGCAGACGGAAGAAATCAAGGGAAGGCTCCGGAAATGTCCTGACGAAAAACCGGAAACACTGGGAAATATTCTATAGTCCAGCCCGTGAACCGTACGGTTCATGCTTGTGGTCCGTACGGTTCAGCAGGGTGGACTATACGGTTCACGGGCTGGACTATAGAAAACATCAAGACAAGACACGGAACATTCCGGGCGGCTTGGAATCATTCCCGGCACGGCACAACTTAGGATACGCTTTTCACAGCTCTCATAATCATGTCCACCGCTCCGTCAATCCCCACACGGTCGGTGTTGACCACAAGGTCATATCCGCCGATATCGGTCCACTGCCTGCCCGTGTACTGCCAGTAATGGTTGGCACGGCCCGTATTCACACGGTCTATCTTCCGCGAGGCCTCCTCCTCGGAGACATGCAATTGGGCGGCCACCTGCCTCACGGCAAAATCCTTGTCGGAGGTGACGAACACGCGGAGCACGTGGGGGTTGTCGCGGAGAATCCAGTTGCCCAACCTTCCGATGATGACGCACGGGCCACGGTGCGCCAGCTCGCGGACAGTGCGGCTCTGGCTCACGAAGATGGCATCGTCCTTCGACGGATTCATCGACGCGGGGATGCCGTGGTCCGTAAAAATCAGCTCCCAAAGACGGGCCGTAGAGATGTTCTGCTCATTCTCCTCCACGAATTCCGGAGTGTATCCCATCTGCCGGGCGGTCTGGTCGATGATCAGCCGGCTATAGCAGGGACAGCCGAGCCGGTGAGCCACAGCCTCGCCCACGGCATTCCCGCCGCTGCCGTACATCCGGGCAATGGTCACTACGGGATAACGTCCCCATTCACCCCCGGCCACAGCACCTTGCATCCCGGCCCTCTCCTTTTCAGGAATGAAGATACGGTCGAGCCACGAGATATGAGGAGCGAACACACGCACCATGAGTCCTACATAAAACATGGAGACCAACGTGCCCACTCCCACCATCTTCCAGTCCCATCCGCCGAAATAAACGAACATGAACACGATGCCGATCAGCACAAGAGAAATGTCGGAACAGATCTTCACCTTGCCGAAATCACGCTTCAGGAATCTGGAAATGGCCAGCGGAAGCCCCTCGCCGGCCAGCATGAGCGAGTCGCAACGCACCTCGCAGGCGATGCCGAAAGCCAGTATGCCGCCACCCAGCAGCAGTTCGGCAAACCTCAGCGGATAACCTACCAGAGGATTCATGTCGAAAGGCACTTGCAGGAAACCCGTCATCCACATGGTGAGGTCCGTATAGAACCCGAACAGAAACGAGACGAGAATCTGCGTGAACTGGCGCTTCTCAAAGTCCTTGCGCAAAAGAAGAAGCTGCGCGGAAATGAAAAACACGTGCATGCACATCGTGAGCTGGCCCATGGTAAGGCCGATGCCCGGTACCAACGAAAGGATATAGGGAGGGGCCGAGATGGGCGACGACCCGAGATTGGCACGGATGGAAAGCGACGTGCCGAAAGCTATCACAAAAAGAATGACCACAAAACTGGCATAGCGGCGCATCCACTCTGCCTTACTTCTTTTCACTTGCATTGCCGTAATATTAAAGTCAGGCAAAATTACACATTTTATCTTCTCCGCCGGATACTTCCCAAGATTATTTACGGAGTTTCCACACGACACTTTCATTTAACCCGTAGAAGGCTGTCTCAGAATAAAAATTCACTTTCATTTTGTCATCCTGAACGGAGTGAAGGATCTCGAAAACACAAGCTGATGCACACGAGATTCTTCGCTATGCTCAGAATGACATTACTTTTTGATAGCCGATTCTCATTTTGAGACACCCTTGATAACGCCATGTCAATGTGGCCGGACGGACACACGGATCCGCCCCCACGAACCAATGACATATCGAAAGAAATAATATCTTATAAATAAAGGAGACGTGTCCGGAAACCGGTTTCCAAGGAATGCGGCGCAAAAGCGCCCGTTGTTTAATCATTGTTAAAAACGGGTAAAACTTTTGTGCTTTGAATTTTATAAAATAAATTTGTGCCATCAATAAAAAAAGCAATAAAGAATCTAAAAATCAGAGGAAATGAAAAAGGAAATGAAGATTGGAAAGGAAGGTTACGAGGTTCCTTCTCTTACAATTGTCCGTTTGGAGGCTACAAACGCCATTATG
>DWVR01000023.1 GCA_019120125.1 Candidatus Phocaeicola excrementigallinarum
TATTTCGACTATATGTGGACCAACGACCATGGAACGGAGGTGATATGGAAAGTGTCGTTCACCTTGAATTCGTATGGAGGGTCGCTGGGAACGGTTTTCTTCAACTATGACCAGACAAGCGTACGTCCCGACTATGTGCCAGCACAATGGGTGCTTGGCCTGTATGACGCGAACGATTTGCGCGCTTCTTCATACTTTGCCTACTATACAACGGCATACGGACTTTACTGGCCTTTGCTGCAGAAGTATTGGGGAAATACGGAGTTTCAGTCATATAATATCTACGGTCTGTGCATGCCCAAGGTGTTCCGTCTGGCAGAGCAGTATCTGATCCGTGCTGAAGCCTATGCGGAACAGGGCAACTACGCGGAAGCAAGCAACGACCTTTCTACGCTGCGCAGAGCGCGCTATCAGACAGGAGGTGCGGTTTCTGTAAATGCGGACAATTGGCTGGAAATTGTCGAACAGGAGCGTGTGAAGGAACTTTACATGGAAGGTTTCCGCCTGCAGGACTTGAAGCGCTGGCACAAGGGATTCGAGCGTGAACCGCAAGACCAGTCGCTCGAGAACGGAAGCAGCCTGAAAGTGGAGGCGGACGATCCGATGTTCGTATGGCCGATACCTCAGCATGAAATTGAAGCTCCGGGTTCGCAGATTGAACCGAACGAAAGTAACAGATAAGGAGGTGAATTATGAAAAAGATACTTACAGGATTTATGGCGGCTCTTGCCGCAATGACGGTCTTGTCGGGATGTGACGAAAAGCGGGTTATTTATAGCGGACCCGATTACCTGATGTTTTCCGACACGCTGTACCAGTGTCCGGTGAGGGAAGCGGACGATGATGTGTTCGATGTCCCTGTATCGGCTACCCGGGCTGTTGACTACGACCGTACGCTTGCTGTTGAGATTATTGACAAGGAGAGCAATGCGGTGGAAGGCAAGCATTATGAGCTGTTGTCGAATACGGTGACTATAAAGGCCGGCGAACTTGCTTCCAGTGTGCAGGTGAAGAGTTTCTATGACAATATCGGAGTTCCCGACTCGCTGGGATTCGCCCTGCGTCTTGTGATTCCGGATGAAGACAAGTGGGATTTGTACGGTACGGAGGCCAAGGTGGTGCTTCAGAAGGTATGTCCCTTTGACATCAACAATTTCACGGGCGATTGCGTGGTGACTTCCACTTTCTTCTCCAGCGACAACTGGACGGGTGTAGCCGCTATGCGTCTTATCAAGACGGAGGTGGATCCGGAAGAAGAAAACACCATCATTCTTCATGATCTCTATTATGACGGATATGATGTGAAGCTGAAGTTCAACACGGAAGATGATATGGAACCGCTGGTAGAGATGGAAGAGCAGAAGCTGGCGAGTACGGCCGATGCCTTTATCGGCAACATCCACGGCAACGGGGATCTGATGATAAGCCAGCCCACTGCCTATACATCGTACTTCAGCACATGTGAGGATTTTGTTCTCCAGTATGTCACGCTTAACGTGTATAACGACGACGGATCGCTTTACGGAAGCGTCGGCACTTATGTGAATATTCTGGAATGGATAAGCGAAGGGGAAGCAGAGGATTTGAGGCAGGACGGATATTGATACGGAATATTATATCCGGATTGTAATCTGCGCAAAATCTGCCTTTCAAATATGGCAGATAAATGACAAGAAAAACAAATAAAAATATGCAATTATGAAAACACTGAATTTAAAAAGAATGAACTGGATCATGGCATTGGCTATGATGTTAGGAGTAATGTTTGTAAGTTGCTCGGACGATAACGATAATGGCGGTGTTGATACTCCGGTATTTCCGGCATTGCAGGAAATGAATTGTGCTGCAGGAGAGAGCATTGAGCTTTCTTTTGATGCAAACATGGATTGGCAGTTGTCCAGCAATGCTGCATGGTGTAAGTTTGTTAACGGGGAGTTTACAGAAACTTTGACATCCGGAAAGGCTGGGGACGGTCAGAAAGTACAGGTAGCTGTTTCGGCTGACGGACAAAACTATGATGAGGATGCTGTGGCTGAAATTACCATGACGATGGGAGAAAAGTCGCAGGTGGTCTTCAAGATTACACGTGCTAAAAAAGAATATGTGGACCTGACCGTAACTAATGAGGATGGAACGATAACGTATGGTGAAAGTCAGCCTCTTACTATCAAGGGAAGTGGCTTGCGTGACATTCCGTCAGACAGTATCTTTACGGTAGTTTATGCGAATGCTGACATGACAGTCGGAATCGAAAGTGTACCCGAATGGCTGAAAGTGTTCAACGACGGCAACGGACGCTTCCGTCTGATTTTTGACAAGGCGAAGGGTGTGTCTAACCTCAATTCGTTCGGAACTGAGGCAGGGCATAAGATTGTTTTTGCTACGGAAGACAAAAAAAGTCGGGTGGAGATTCCTTTGGCATACGAGGGCTTGAAAATGGAATCAATATCGCTTACTCCGGTCGGCAATTCCGGAACTGGAGTGGGATTGTCTGTCAATGCTGACGGCACTGAATTTTTCCTTGAAACAAGTGACGGACTGAGCGGCGAAACAAGCCGTGAGGAATACGGAAGCGAACTGAAAACGGCTGTAAGCGTGCGAAATACTGACTATCATGTACTTGTGGTAGGACAGACTAAGGCTACAGCTCCCAATATGGCTGAGTATTATACATATGACGTGGAACAGAATATGGACTGGGTGCATCTTTCGGAAAGCGGAGATGAAATCAGCCTGACTGTTGATCCGCTGGGAGAAGAAGCTGCCCGCGGTGCGTTGGTAATGGTATTTTCTGAAGATTTCTGGACGTCTATCGAAACCGACAGTATTGCCAAGTATGGTGATTTGAAGACGGCACTGTTCGGCCAGGAGGTTGTAGCTTCTCTTGATAATGGAGAGCAGATTATGGGTGACATCGTGAAGTTTGAATATTCTGACAATGTATGGACTTCGTTTGACCAGGCTAAAGAAGGGGAGGCTTCAGAAGATCAGCTGACTCTGGGCGGATATTATTATTCGTATTTTGATGACGGCGGAGAGTTTAATCCAGAGAATGAAATGTGGATGACTTTTGCCGATGTTAATGGAATGGGCATGGAAGGAGTAAATGTTTCAATAACGGATATTACAGGAACTGCTGAAGCTGATGCTGCTTTAAACGATATGGGAATAAGCGGTATTCCGGTTTATAAAGTTTCTTATCCGGAGAGTCTTGCCACTACAGCAGACAATGCCTTGGTAGTGGAAGTGCAGAGCGGAATGGAAGCAACTGATAATATTGGATCGGCATGGGTTGATGGAGTGACTGCAGAAACGTTGACACACGAAGGAAAGCCTTGCGTGAAGATTTATGGAACCAATGCCTCTGCAGCTACAGCTTGCCACTTGGCAGTAGGCAACTTTGATATGATGCAGTTCAAGGCATATATTATCGTTGAGTTCTATAAGTAAAACTTGTCAGCTTAAGTCCGAAGGCTTGTCAGCTTAAATTGATTGACTTGTTGGGTAAAACCATCGGACTTAACGGGTTAAATTTTTATGATGGATTTGATACCATTTTTATAATAATTGAATATTCAATGATTCGAAGCAAAAGAACATTTTGGAAACTGTTTTTTCTTCCACTCATGGCCGTACTTTTCAGTACGGTTATGAGCGGATGCTCTGACGATGATGACGAACTCCAGCAGAGCCAGTATGGGTATGTGCAGTTCAAGCTTTACAAGTCGGCATCGTACGTAGAGCCCGAAACCGGAGGAGAAACAAGCGCACAGCTTTCGCGTGCAGACGTAGACAAGCTGGGAGATGCGAAGAAGATAGAGATAGAGATGCAGTTTGAAGGTACGAGTATCACCCAGACGTTGGTGCTTAACTCGTATAATGAAGCCAATGCGGAATATGGCTTGCGCAGTGATAAGCTGCAACTTGTAGTAGGCGAATACCGAATTGTTGGTTACCGCTTGCTTGATGGGCTTGACGAGGTGATGACCGGTATTTCGGCCGGAGCGGACGAAACCTTTACGGTGACTTCCGGAGGGCTGACCGTGAAGGATCTCACTGTAGATGCTCAGGCAAGAGGTACTGTAACATTCAAGCTTGTCAAGGACGGACTTTCGCGTGCTGCCGGAGAGTATCTGTTCAGCAGTATAGCGTTGGTAGACGTTACGGTTACGAATACCTTTACCCAAATGTCCACAACTTTCAATAAGCTGAAAGTGACATACGAAGAGGACTATGAAGAGTCCGTAAGCGAGGATGACCCGAATGACAAGTACAAGAACATTGCTACGGCTAAGTGTGATTCTGCAGTTTGGCTGGAAGCAGGTACGTATCGGGTTACTGCTTATACGACTTATTCAAAGAGCGGTGTTCGGGAATCGGAACTTGAAACCCAGACGGTGGATGGAGAAGTATTCACTGTAACTGATAATGTGCTGACGGAAAATGCGATCATACCGATTAAGCTTTCTGAAACCGCAGAGTATATCAAAGACTATAAGGCTCTGAGAGAAATCTGGGAGAGCCTTAACGGACCGAAGTGGAGCTACTTCGGGCAGGAATACCCCGAAGGCACCAACTGGAACTTCAACAAGGAACTGGATATGTGGGGCGACCAGCCTGGGGTGACGCTGAACTCCGAAGGCCGTGTCGTAAGTCTGGCATTGTCTAACTTCGGCATAAGCGGGCGTGTGCCCGATGCCATCGGCCAGCTGACGGAACTTCAGATTCTGACCTTGGGCTCGCATGACGAGAAGGTCGGCGGAGGACTCTTCGGCAAGCAGGGCATCACTCCCGACATGAGCGAGGACCGCAAGCAGAAGATGCGCCGCAACTACGAGGAACTTTACCTTAAGACCGATATCCGTTCCGGCCTTTCCGAAATGCTTCAGGAGGTCATCAACAACGACCCGTCCAAGAAGCGCATTGAGAAGAAGGAGCGTCCTACATTGAAAGATACGCAGATTGGTGTCTTGACGAACGGGTTGGAATTCATCTCGAAAGCCGTGATGCGCCTTACCAAACTTCAGCAGCTTTATATAGCAAATGCTCCGATAAAGTGTGACAAGGGTGTGCCAGGAGGAGAAGATGTTGATTATTTCTGTGCAGATTGGGAAGACCCCAACTCGTCGTATGCGCAGGAATACGATGACGAACTTCTTTCGTGGGCGAATATGAAGGACCTGACAGACATTGAGGTGTATAATTGCAAGAATATCGAAACACTGCCCAAGTTCCTTTATGAACTTCCCGAAATACAGTTGCTTAACATTGCTTGTAATACAGGTATCAAGGGGGATCAGTTGAAAGAGGATTGGACAGCACTGGCCAAGTCCACCGTGACCGGCCCGAAGATCCAGATTCTCTATATGGGTTACAATAATCTGGAGGAATTCCCCGGCTACAATGATCCAAGCAATGAGAATGTATTGAAGAATATGAAGAAGTTGGGTCTGTTGGATTTGACTGACAATAAAGTGAAACATTTAATGCCGTTTGGTACGGACATCAAGCTGGCTAAGCTTTATCTGCAGAACAACCAGATAGAAGAAGTGCCGGCAGAGTTCTGCGGTTTCACCAACGATGTGGAAACGTTCAACTTCTCGAACAATAAGATTACGTATATTCCGAATATCTTTGATGCGTCCTCGCTTTACATCATGGGGTCGATCGACTTCTCGAACAACCGGATCGGAGAGAATGCAAATGATTCTGACAAGGATGGTATCAGAGATGTGGATGAAGCGGATTTCAAGGGAATCAATGCCAATGAACTTTCGTTGGCCAACAACCGGATTGAGAATTTCCCGGAAGAACTTTTCAAGTCAAATTCTCCGATAACCGTGCTGAACATGAGCGGAAACCTGCTCACCAAGATTGACGGTGACGATCTCCGCAGAAGTGAGGCTGGCAAGGAATGGTGCCCGCTTGAAACATTCGACCTGCGTTTCAATAAACTGACTGAAATCTCGGGAGAGAACTTTAATCCTCTGATTCCTTATCTTCAGGGAATTGACTTGAGCTATAACTGCTTCTCGAAGTTCCCCACCAATCCGCTGAACATCGACCGCCTGATGGCGTTTGCAATCCGTCACCAGCGTGATGCACAGGGAGAGCGGTGCTTGAAAGAATGGCCGGAAGGTATCAATGCAGCCGGTTCGTGTCCGAACCTTTATTGGTTTCAGATTGGTTCGAATGACATTCGCCTGGTGGAGGAAGCACCTACCACAAAGATTTACATGCTGGACATCGCTGACAATCCGAATATTACGATTGACTTGACCAATGTATGTTCGGCTATCAGTGCGGGCGCATATTTGCTTTATTATGACAAGACGCAGGACATCCGCGGATGTGACATTTTATTAGAATAAAAATGCAGACAGTTATGAAGTTTTTGAACAACAGTATGATATGGTCATTGATTCTTTGCGCGGGACTTGTGGTTTCGTGCAAGGACGATGACGAACCGGGGATACCGGGAGGTCTTGCGCTTGACAAGACTGAAATAGCGATAGGCCCTGAAGGAGGAACGGAGCGTGTGCAAGTCACTTCTTCTACAAACTGGGTGTCCAGCGTTTCCGCTCCATGGGTAAGCGTTTCTCCTGCCAATGGATTCGGTTCTGTGGCAAGTGTGCTGACTGTGGACTCTACACTTGAAAACACGGCACGTACGCTGGAAGTGCGCTATACTCCTCAGGGGCAACAGCCTCAAACGCTGACTGTTACTCAGTTTGGTTTCGGCAAGCAGATCCTGATTAAGGAGGCTGAAGTGGAACTTGAGAGTTCTGCAAATTATGACGAGCGCGTGGTTGACGTGACCATCCAGACGAATGTGCAGTTCCGTATTGATATGGACAACATTGGCTATTCATTTGAGGAAGGAGATCCGACAGGGGATGACGCTGCCGAAGCTGAAACTCAGCGTACCGGGTGGATTGATTTGGAAAGAAACCAAAGCGAAACGCCGGTGGGTGATGACTTGCTGGATCGTGGAGCACGGCCCCGCACAGTGAAAGTGCGTTTCCGTTGGGAGATGAATACGGTTCCTTATACACGTGTGGCCAAGATTGATCTGCTTCCGTTGGGTCTGGATGGTGATGAAACGCTGGTGGATGCTGACGGCAATCCGATTGATAAGGTGACGCTGACCGTGACTCAGACAGCTGCTCCGAAGATTGAAGATAACCGTGCGGGCGATTCGCTGGCAATCATCATGATTTGCGAGAAGGCTCAGACAATGGTGTCATACAGTTCGGCTGAGAATATGCGCAACTGGGACGGAGTGACCTTGTGGGAGCGCACCGATGAGGTGGATGGCGAACAAGTGCCTTCAGAATGGGTAGGCCGTGTACGTTCGGTAAGCTTTATGGGACCGAATATCCAGGAGGGAGAATCCTTCCCGCGCGAACTCCGCTATCTGAAGTACCTGGAAACACTGAGCATAGCAAGTAATACTAACCGGCAGACACGTGAAATGCACCTTGGCGATGAGCTTCTGGAGCTGAAGCATCTGAAAGAATTGAGCATCAGCTCATACGGTCTGATAGATTTGCCTGAAGACTTTAAGAAGCTTGGCGGTGAGGTTGATGATTCTTATGCCGGACTGGAGGCGCTGACTTTGAGCAGTAATAACTTCGAAAACTTGTCGGATTTTACAGGAATCATTACGAAGGAGAACTTCCCGAAACTGGAGTATCTTGACTTGTCAGGCTGCCGCCGTACGGATGCCTTGTCTGATCTGAGCACGATCTCTGGATTCGAATATAATGGTACTCCCATCGGTCTGCGTTCAAATATCTCGACAGATTCTAATGAAAAGCAGGCTCTTATTGATCTTCTTACATGGGAAAAGTTGAGATACCTGAGCCTTTCTTACGGCTTCATGCAGGGTTCGCTTCCTACGGATGAGGAGATGGTGGCAGCTTTGCAGGCAGCTGGCCAAAAGCCGTATTACGATGCGGATGATTTCTTTGCCGGGAAAAACCCTGCACGTGATGACTGGTGGAATAAAGTTTCGAAAGATACTTGCCAGTGGCTTCTCTCCGAGAAGGAAGTTTCGATTACGTTGAACGGCGAAGAGATAACGGCAAAAGGTACAGAGATTCCTCGCGTGCTTCCTTTCAACCGTGCGTTCTCCATTAACCTGAATTTCCTGACCGGACCGTTGCCCAAGTGGTTGCTTTTCCATCCTTATTTGGCAGAGTGGAATCCGGGGCAGATGATTTTCAACCAGCAGGAAAAGGGGAAGACTTCGGATGGTGTGACCGTCGGTTTTGACGGAGTAGGGCAGTCGCCGTATGATTTTGACTATACCTATTATTATGGCAATAAACAGCCGGCTGCTACTACGGAAAAACCGGGTGATTGTGATCCAAGTATAGACCCCGGTTATTCGGACCGAGATCCTGGCGTTGCTTATCCGCTTTATTACTATCGTTACGTGAATGCAGCCGGAGCAAATGATCCGGACTACCATGGTGCGGGAGGCAATCAGTAACCTTTTGAAAGTTTCCCGAGTGGAACTTATTGAACCAATGGCTTGAACATTTAATAGGCTCTTTGCAAGACCTCCCTTTCGGGGAGGCTTGTGAAGGCAGAGAGTCGGAGGTTTGGGAGTTTAATATATTAACAGACAGAATAAATAAATGAAGAAAAAATATTTATATACAGCCTTGTTTGCATTGACCTTGTCGGCATGTGCTGATGAAGACATTGTAGAACAGCCTTCCGTTCCTCAGGGAGAAACGGAAGTGAAGCTTCCGGCAGACGCAACTGACGGCGAACTGCTGATCAAGTTTTCTCCGGAGATGACGGACATTCTTGACCAGACGTTCAGCCGCGCTTCAAGAAGCGGAGGGATGAGCCGTTCGGGAATTCCGTCTACAGACGAGGTTCTTGATATTTTGGGAGCATACTCTTTCGAGCGCATTTTTCCTGTAGATGAAAAGAATGAAGCGCGCACACGTGAAGCAGGTCTTCATCTGTGGTATCGTGTGAAGTTTGATGAGAACACAGACTTGCAAGAGGCGGTAAACCGTCTTCGCCAGTTGGGTGAGGTGTCGAAGATTCAGGCGAACAGCCACATCAAGCGTGCATACAATACGAAACGTACTTATGTGAGTGAATCTGCACTGCAGCGTAAAAGCATGAGCCGCTCGGGAGATGATTCCGCTCCTTTTACAGACCCGGGACTTGTCCATCAGTGGGGATTCCATAATACGGGGAACTATGAGTTTACAGGCAATGCGCTGAATGCTGCCGCGATTGCGGGATGCGATGTGAATTGCTATGAAGCATGGAAATTGTGTAAGGGAGATCCTTCTATCATCGTTGCCGTGCTTGACGAGGGTGTAATGAATACGCACGAGGACTTGCGGGACAATATTTGGGTGAATGAAGGCGAAGAGGAATATGCCGGAAGGGATGCCGACGGCAACGGCTATAAGGATGACAAGTATGGCTATAATTTCGTCACGAACTCAGGTGTCATTACCTGGTCGGATGCCAGTGATACAGGACACGGTACGCATGTAGCCGGAACAATCGCTGCTGCAAACAACAACGGAATCGGTGTCTGTGGTATTGCAGGCGGCGACGGAACTGCCGGAACGGGCGTGAAGATTATGTCGTGTCAGGTTTTCTCCGGACAAAGCGGTGTGACTTTGGACCAGGAGGCTAAAGCCATCAAATATGCAGCGGACAACGGTGCGGTAATCCTTCAGTGCAGCTGGGGGTATAATTCGGGCGCATCGAACGCGGTGTTGGGCTATACACCCGGTCCGTCTACGGAAGAAGAATGGGAGAGCCTTTATCCGCTGGAGAAGGAAGCATTGGATTATTTTATCAACAACGCCGGTTCGCCGAACGGAGTGATTGACGGCGGTATTGCCATATTTGCTTCGGGCAATGAGTATGCTGCTCTTCCGGGATTTCCGGGGGCGTACTCCAGATGCGTGAGCGTGTCTGCGGTTGCAGCAGACTATACGCCTTCTTGTTTCTCGAACTATGGTGAAGGTGTGGCTATAGCCGCTCCGGGCGGTGATCTTGAGTATTACGGCACACCGGGTGAAACGGAAGATGAGTACTGGACATCGGATGAGTCACAGGCCGGTGAAGGAACGGGAACAACGACAAAGACGCTCGGCTCGATTCTTTCTACACTGATCAGAAACGGACAGCAGGCCTATGGTTATATGGAGGGTACTTCAATGGCTTGTCCGCACGTGTCGGGAGTTGCTGCTCTGGGCTTGTCGTATGCCAAGCAGCTGCGCCGCCACTTTACGGCTGAAGAGTTCGTTGATTTGCTGAAGAACACGACGGATAAGTCGCTTTATAATGGATATCAGGACGGTGTTAAACTGTATTACGATGGCCATACTTACCCGGGAGCTTCTGTTACAAGAATGGAGCTTGGAAACTATATTGGTAAGATGGGAACCGGACTGGTTGATGCTGGGGCATTACTGAGCAGCATTGCGGGTGCGGGTTCGGAGATGAAGTTGCCTAATGTGTATGTAGGGACAGGTGCATCTTATGCCATTGACCTTGCTTCTTACTTTGTTAACGGTGAAAACCTGACTTACGAAGCTGCTTCATCTGATGAGGCGACGGCTGCTGTTGCTGTAAACGGAACCGTAATGACAGTTACGGGCGTGAAAGCAGGTATGGCGCAGATTACTGTTCAAGTAAGCGGAGAAGCCTCGCAGACCATTGTTGTTACCGTACGTGACAAGGCGAACGATAACGGGTGGATGTAATTTAAATCTTTTGAGTTTTGAGAACAAAGCTTTATCTGATATTGCTGTTAGCCGTTTGTGCGGTTGGAGGACTGAAGGCGCAAGGCCGGAAAGTCCCCTTCCGTTCGCGTGCGCAGATGGATTCGCTGCTCAATCCGCCTTTGATGAAGAATGCGGAAGCCGTTCTCCGTTTTGACAGTGTAGTACGGCATGTCGGAACACTTACGGAAGACGATGATCCGGTGACATGCCGGTTTGTATGTACAAATGTCAGCGGCAGTCCGGTTGAACTGGTGCGGGTGAGAACAACTTGCGGCTGTATGGTTTCGGAATTTCAGTCTGGAGTGATAGCTCCGGGGGAAAAGCGTGAGATATTGCTTACCTATCATCCCAAGAATCATCCGGGTACGGTGGATTCCAATGCATTTGTTTACCTGTCCGGATCGGAGAAGGCTCCGGTTGCGCGGCTGACATTGGTTGGCAATGTACTTCCGGGTGCAGATGAGTGGGCGAGGTTTCCTTTTTTCATGGGCAAGCTTCGGTTGAAGCGGAAGTCTGTAGAGGTCGTCTTTGGCTCTGCAGAAAAGTCGGTGGAGCGCATCTTGTGTGGAAACAGCGGCGAGGTGCCGTTACGGCTGTCTGCTCTGATGATTCCGAAGTATGCCAAATTCCGTACCGAGCCTGAGGTGATTTATCCGGGCAGCGAGGGCGACATTGTGATAACTGTGGAAAAAGCTTTGGTTCCCCGGACTAAGGGTAAGACGTTCACTTTCCCTGTTGTTGTGGACGGAGTGGAGGGGAGACCTTCCGACCGCACGATAACTGTAAAAATTAATGTACCGAATAATAATGAAAAATAAAAACAGGAAATGAAGAATATTTTTAAACTGATGGCCATGCTGGCTTTGGTTTGCTGCCTTTCATCTTGCAGTGACGATGACGAGCCTGTAGTTCCGACATTGGACGTTACTCCGGCAAACTTGAACGGTACGTGGCAGCTTGCCGAATGGAACGGGCAGCCGCTTGCCGAAGGGCTTTACTGTTACATTACCTTCAACCGCCGTGAACAGACTTTCGAAATGTATCAGAAATTCGACAGTATGTATGCGCGCTATATCACTGGAAGTTTTGACATAGAAGAGGATCCTTACCTCGGCTCTGTCATCTGCGGTGAGTACGACTATTGGATGGGTGACTGGAACAGCGAATACATTGTTACAGATTTGCTGGAATCAGGTTCTATGATATGGACTGCAAAAGATAATGAATCGGATGTAACCAAATATGTGCGTTGCGACAAGGTTCCTGATGAAGTTGTAGCGGAGGCACGTGTTACAGAATAATTTAATGCGATCTTGGAAGTTTCTGGTAGACTTCCAAGGTCATTTATAGTCTGTACGATTTTTTGTGTAAACCTTTTTGTTTAATATAAAATTTAAGCTTATGAAAAAGTTTTTTAGTTGGATGCTACCTGCTATTGCTATGTTAGCGTTTGTGGGAACAAGTTGTAATGACGATGATGAAGGTGCTCGTATTGAACCTCCCACCATTAAAGTGGGTGAGATTTCCTTGGAATCTGAAACATCGTCGAATGTAGTAGTGACAGTCACTCCTTCGGAAAATACAGAAACGTGGTATTGGAAATGTGAAGAAACAGGAGGAGAAACAGATTCTTATGTTTCAGTAAAGGGAAGTGAGGAAACGCAACTCTCTATCCCTATAGAGTTGGATAAGGATTATACTCTTGCTGTGTATGCTGAAAATGCGGCCGGAAAAAGTGAAGAAGTTACTAAACAATTCAAGATGCCAAGTGCAGGTGTCAGTGGCGATCTGGTCACTTTTGAAATTAAAAATCTTTCTGCGTTATCTGTTGATGTAGAAGTGAAGAAAAGTGCAGAATGTACTCGTTATGCTATTGGGGCTGTTTCAAAATTTGCTAATACTGGAGATGGAGAAGACATGAATTATTATGATGATACATTTATAGAGTCTGCTCAACGTTCGTTAAATCCAAATTCAGATTATCCATTCCAGCCTTATAATACTAGTGATTCTGATGGAATCTTTACAGAATTAACACTTAATAAAGCGAAATTACAGTCTGATCCGGATAATACAGGATTGATATTTACTCCAGGTCAGGTGTATGTCGTTGGTATTTATGCTTTGAATGCCAGCGGTGAGGGAACCTTATATAAGAAAGAATTTACTGTTCCTGAGGTGGACGTAACAAAAGGACAAGTAAATGTGGAAATCGCTGTTGAAGCAGACGATATGACATTGACTTCGGTGTCTGCTTCGTTTAAAGCTGATGTTAGCTGTGCAAAACTTATTACATCAATTGTGCATAAATCAACATTGAAGGCCTCTGGATTTTATGATATGGGGGAGGACGACCAAATGAAATTTCTGGCATCGAATACGGCCCAATGCCCTCAGCCTTATACCGGAGAGTTTAAAAGGGATTTTTCAACAGCGTTTAGCCCAAACACTGATTTTGTAATATCTGCTGTTCCGATTGATGCAGAAGGTAATATTGGTAAAGTGGCTTTTTTTGAGGGAACAACTCCTGGTATATCGTTTGATGGCCTTGGGAAGATCGAAACTGCCAATGTGACACAGACAACTTGTGAGAATATTGATATTCAGTTGACTGCAAATGAAAATGTAAATGAGATACGTTTATTGTGTTTGTCTGATGCTGATTTTTCAAAAGCAGTGGGAAGTGATTTGGAATGGGTTATGTTTGATGAAAAAACATATTCTCATTTATGGACGGTGTATAAGACTTCTGAGATATCCAATATACAAATTGCTGTTGATGAAATGCGTCGTGGATTGCCTTTCTATATTTATGCCGTGACAGTAGATGCAAATGGAAATATTAGTCCTGTTCAGAACATTGCTGAGTTGGCTGGTTTAGAGGGTGAAACTTTTGTTACTATGGCGGAGCAACAGGAAGAAGGCATTGCATTGGATGGATCTGGAAAGATTAGTCTTACCTTAACTGAAGAAACAGTGGACGGTATGACTACCGTAAACTTTACAGTTGCAAAAGGTGAGCACACGCAACAAGCGTGGTACTTCCGCGACAGTAGTGGAGCAACGACTGCAGAGAGTCTTAAGGAAGTGGTGAAAAGGCTTTTTGCCGATTATCCTGAGTTGCCTACAAGTGTTAAGAGTATAACATTTGATACTTCCTATAAAGAAGAATACATGGTTCCTCGTGATGGAAAATATTATGGGGATGTAATAGCTTTCATAACATTAGATGACGACAACAAGTTAAGTCTTGCTACATTTCATGAAGCAGGAACGGGTAATGTAACAAAATAACTTTGAACCTTGTGAAAGGTTGAAACATCATAAAAACATCTCTCTAACTGGATTGCGGCGGATAGCTTTAAAGGCTTTTCCGCCGCTTTTCTCATTACAAGGCTGTCGAGATGAAAAAGGCAGACTTCTTCATGGCACCGTTTGAAATGTGGATAGGTTACGGTTTGGATATTTGAACAGAATCGATAAAAGATGATTTGTTCGAATGCTTACGGAAAAAGGAAGCTTCAATGAAAAATAAATGAAGATTCAGGAGTAAGGCTTTAGTGTTTCAACGTGGACACACAGGCACAGGGCCGCGTCGGTCTGTATATTCTGTGGCCCCATGTCTGTGTGTATCTGATTTCCTGATTCAGGGAACACCCTATTGAAGTAACCTCTTAAAACTGGTAGTTCTGCTCCACCCAGTCGATGAAGGCCTTGTTCACCAGCTTCACACCGCCTGGAGTGGGGTAGTCGCCGCTGAAGTACCAGTCGCCCGGATGGTTGGGGCAGGCCTCATGCAGTCCTTCCAATGTCTGGTATACGATCTGCACTTTTGCCTGTGTGCCCGCGGGAGTAAGCAGTTCCACAATTTTTGCTGATATTTCCTCGTCGGTGAACGGCGCATAGATTTCCTTCACGTAGTTGGCCATCTTCTCTTTCGGAAGTTCCGTCTGGGCCTTCGACTTGCGGTAGGCATATTCAATCACATGCTGCATTCCGCGGTCTTCGAGCAAGGCGATGGCGGCCTTGAACGCGATGAACTGCTCCATGCTTGCCATGTCGATGCCGTAATAGTCGGGGTAGCGCACCTGGGGCGATGACGATACGATGACGATTTTCTTCGGATGCAGCCGGTCCAGTATGCCGATGATGCTCTGTTTCAGAGTCGTGCCGCGCACGATGCTGTCGTCTATGATTACCAGGCTGTCTTCGTAGGGGGTGAGGCTTCCGTAAGTGATGTCATATACGTGTGCAGCCAGGTCGTTGCGCGTGTTCCCTTCGGCGATGAACGTGCGCAGCTTGATGTCTTTGATGGCCACCTTCTCGCTCCGGATGCGCCTGGAGAGAATCTGCTTCAGCTCCTCGTGCGTAGGTTTGTGTCCCAGAGCCTCGATGCGTTCCGCCTTCAGTTTGTTCAGGTAGTTGTCGAAGCCTTCCAGCATTCCGTAGAAGGCCACTTCGGCTGTATTCGGGATGAACGAGAACACAGTGTGGTCGATGTCGCCTCCCAGGGCTTTCAGAATCGGGCCGACCAGCCGTTCGCCCAACTTTTTCCGCTCTTTGTAGATGTCTATGTCGCTTCCGCGGCTGAAATAGATGCGTTCAAACGAGCAGGGCTTCACGTTTTTGGGCCGGTTGATCTGCGCCAGGCGCATTTCGCCTTTCTTGTTGACCAGGATTGCCTGTCCCGGAAGCAACTCGCGGATGCTGTCTGCCTGCACGTTGAGTACGGTCTGGATAACCGGCCGTTCCGATGCGAGCACCATGATTTCGTCGTCCATATACCAGAATGCCGGGCGGATTCCCCACGGGTCGCGCACGGCAAACGATTCGCCGCTTCCCGTCAGTCCGCAGATTACATAGCCTCCGTCCCATTGGGGAGAGGATGTTTTCAGCACGTTGGTCAGGTCGATGCGGTTTTCGATGGCATGAGTGATGTCCATCCCTTGCAGTCCCTCTTCCTTGCATATATTGTACAGACGCTCTACTTCGCGGTCCAGCCGGTGTCCCACTTGCTCGAGCATGATGTACGTGTCGGCATATTTTCTCGGATGCTGTCCTGCCGCCGTGATGTCGGCAAAGATTTCGTCCACATTGGTGAGGTTGAAGTTTCCGCAGAGCGCCAGGTTCTTAGCCCTCCAGTTGTTGCGCCGCAAGAACGGATGCACATACGAGATGCCGCTCTTTCCTGTAGTAGAGTATCGCAGGTGTCCCATGTAGAGTTCGCCTGCAAAGGGAAGGCACTTCTTTGCGTATTCCGCATCGTGGAGCTGTTCTGCGGTGAGGTCCTTGAAGTGGCTGTGTACGGTGCCGAATATTTCGGTGATCGCTCCGGCTCCCAGCGCCCTTTCGCGGAACATGTATTCTTCTCCCGGATCTGCCTGAAGTTTCACGCAGGCCAGTCCTGCCGCTTCTTGTCCCCGGTTGTGCTGCTTTTCCATCAGCAGGTAGAGCTTGTTGAGGCCGTACATCCATGTGCCGTATTTTTCCTGATAATATTCGAGCGGCTTGAGCAGGCGGATCAGAGCCACCCCGCATTCGTGTTTCAGTATTTCCATAATAAGCTTGCTAATCGTAATTGATTTAGGTCGATGTCTGCAGCCGGTCTGTTCGTGCGACGGATGCAGGCATCGTGGTTAAAAAAAACATGTTTGGATGCGGAGGAGCAAAAGGCTTTGTGCCCTTGTTTTTCCGTATCCGGATATTTTTCGGATACAAAATAAGGGACAATTCTTTATATAAGTTGAAAGCGGCACTGCAAATTTCTTTTGTTGCTTGCTGATTTTAGTGGATTGTAAGTAAAATTTGTAAAAATAATATCAGTTTGTTGATTTATTCACGCTTGTTTTTATAAATCGAAACATTCTTTGTGCGTCGGTGAATTTTCTGTTATAAAAAAGTCGTTAATGGTTGTCATATTGAAAGTTGATTTCCTATTTTTGTGCCTAAACAGAATGGAAAACAATCAATAGATATTAAAAAGAAAGAGAAGTCTATGGAAAAAGATGTTTTTATCACGAAGGATGATAGTGTGGGCGAGCAGTGCCGGCCGCAATGTGCCGGACTTTACAGTCCACAAAACGAGCATGATGCCTGCGGAGTGGGGATGATTGTAAATATTCACGGCAACAAGTCGCACGAGCTGGTCGATTCGGCCTTGAAGGTTTTGGAAAACATGAAGCACCGTGGAGCGGAGGGTGCCGACAACAAGACCGGTGACGGTGCCGGCATCATGGTGCAAATTCCTCATGAATTCATTTTGCTGCAGGGCATTCCGGTTCCGGAAAAAGGGAAATACGGTACGGGACTGGTGTTCCTCCCGAAGGACGAAAAGGAGCAGGCACGGATTCTCAGTGTCATGATTGAGGAAATCGAACGTGAAGGCCTGTCGCTTATGCATCTCCGTTCGGTCCCTGTGAATTCTTCCGTTTTAGGGAAAAGTGCCCTGGAAACTGAACCCGACATCAAGCAGATTTTCATTACGGGAGTGACCGATGCGAGCAATATCGAGCGCACGCTGTACATTATCCGCAAAAAGATTGAGCGCCGGGTGCATCACAAGGATTTCTATATCGTGTCGCTTTCGAGCAAGAACATCATCTATAAAGGCATGCTTTCGTCGGTTCAGGTGCGCGAGTATTTTCTGGACCTTACGCAGCCTTATTTTACCAGCGGACTGGCTATCGTGCATTCTCGGTTCAGCACCAACACGTTTCCTACGTGGAGTCTGGCGCAGCCTTTCCGTCTGCTGGCTCATAACGGCGAAATCAATACCATCCGCGGCAACCGGGGATGGATGGAAGCGCGGGAAAGCGTGCTTTCCACTCCTCTTCTGGGCGACGTGAAGGACATCCGTCCGATTATCCAGCCGGGTATGAGCGACAGTGCCTCGCTCGACAATGTGCTGGAGTTCTTTGTCATGTCGGGCCTGAGCCTGCCTCATGCGATGGCGATGCTGGTGCCGGAATCGTTCAATGACAAGAACCCGATCAGCGAAGATCTGAAAGCTTTTTATGAATACCATTCCATTCTGATGGAGCCGTGGGACGGACCTGCCGCTCTCTTGTTCAGCGACGGACGGTATGCAGGCGGCATGCTCGACCGTAACGGTCTGCGTCCGGCACGCTATCTCATTACCAAGAACGACATGATGGTCGTGGCGAGTGAAGCGGGCGTCATCAGTTTCGAGCCGGAAACCATCAAGGAAAAGGGGCGGCTTCAGCCCGGAAAAATCCTGCTTGTCGATACGCAGGAGGGACGCATCTATTATGACGGCGAACTGAAGGAGCAGCTTGCTTCGGAAAGACCTTACCGCCAGTGGCTCTCTGCCAACCGTATCGAACTGGATGCATTGCGGAGCGGGCGCAAGGTGGCGAATACGGTGGACGAATACAGCCGCCGCCTGCGTGCGTTCGGCTTTACGCGCGAGGACATCGAGCGCACCGTCATGCCGATGTGTACGAACGGTTCGGAGCCTACGGCTTCTATGGGCAACGACACGCCGCTGGCTGTGCTTTCGGAAATGCCTCAGATTCTGTTCAACTATTTCCGCCAGCAGTTTGCGCAGGTTACGAATCCCCCCATTGATCCGATCCGCGAAGAACTGGTGATGTCGCTGACCGAATACATCGGAGCGGTAGGAACCAACATTCTCCTTCCGAACGAGAGCCATTGCAAGATGGTGCGTCTGCCGCATCCCATTCTGAACAACACGCAACTGGACATTCTCTGCAACATCCGCTATAAGGGATTCAAGGCGGTGAAGCTCCCCATGCTTTTTGATGTGTCAAAGGGGACGGCCGGGCTGCGCGAGGCTTTGGACGAATTGTGCAAAAAAGCGGAAGAGTCGGTTACGGATGGTGTCAACTACATTGTGCTGTCCGACCGCGGCATTGACGCGGAACATGCCGCCATTCCTTCCTTGCTCGCCGTGAGTGCCGTACACCATCATCTGATATCGGTTCAGAAGCGGGTGCAGACGGCGCTGGTGGTAGAGAGCGGAGAAATCCGTGAGGTGATGCACGCGGCTTTGCTCCTCGGTTATGGTGCCAGTGCCATCAATCCGTATATGGTGTTTGCCATTCTTGACGATCTGGTGAAGAAAGGCGATGTGCAGATGAATTATGAAACGGCCGAAAAGAATTACATCAAGGCGGTCTGCAAGGGACTTTATAAGGTGATGAGCAAGATGGGCATCAGTACCATCCGTTCGTATCGCGGCGCGAAGATTTTCGAGGCGGTAGGCTTGAGTGAAGAGCTGCTGAAGGCTTATTTCGGGACAGAAATGTCGTCTGTCGGCGGCATCCGGCTCGAAGAAATAGCTGAAGACTACACGGCTTTGCATGATGCTGGTTTCAATGCGGATGAGGTTGGCGACTTGCTTCCTCATGTCGGACTGTTCTCTTACCGGAAAGATGGGGAGAAACATGCGTGGAATCCTGAAAGTATCAGCAAGCTCCAACTGGCTACCCGGCTGGGAAGCTATGCAAAGTTCAAGGAATATACCAGGTGGGTGGACGGCAAGGAGAATCCCATTTTCCTTCGCGACTTCTTTGAGTTCAAGCGCAACCCGATTTCAATCGACGAAGTGGAGCCGGTGGAAAGCATCGTGAAGCATTTTGTTACAGGAGCCATGTCGTTCGGTGCCATCAGCAAGGAGGCGCACGAAGCGTTGGCGCTGGCCATGAACAAGCTGGGCACCCGGAGCAATACCGGAGAGGGAGGCGAGGATTCCGACCGTTTTCATGAAACGTTTGACGACATTTCGCTGTGCAGCAAGACCAAGCAGGTGGCGTCGGGACGCTTCGGGGTGACAGCCGAATATCTCGTGAATGCCGAAGAAATACAGATCAAGGTGGCGCAGGGAGCCAAGCCGGGCGAAGGAGGTCAGTTGCCTGGATTCAAGGTGGATGAGATTATTGCCAAAACACGCCATTCCATTCCTGGAATCTCGCTGATTTCTCCTCCTCCCCACCACGACATTTATTCGATTGAGGACCTGGCGCAGTTGATTTTCGACCTGAAGAATGTCAATCCGAAGGCGAAGATCAGCGTGAAGCTGGTGGCAGAGAGCGGCGTGGGCACGATTGCCGCCGGAGTAGCCAAGGCGAAAGCCGATCTGATTGTGATTTCGGGAGCTGAGGGAGGTACGGGCGCTTCGCCGGCTTCATCGATGCGCTATGCGGGCATACCGCCTGAAATCGGTCTGAGCGAAACCCAGCAGACGCTGGTGCTCAACGGGCTGCGCGGCCAGGTCCGCCTGCAAACCGACGGCCAGCTGAAGACCGGACGCGACATCATCAGCATGGCATTGCTTGGAGCGGAAGAGTTCGGCTTCGGAACCACTGTGCTGATTGTGCTCGGATGCGTGATGATGCGCAAGTGCCATGCCAATACATGTCCGGTGGGTGTGGCCACGCAGGACGCGCGTCTGCGCGAGCATTTCCGCGGCCATTACCAGTATGTGGTCAATTATTTCCGCTTTATGGCTCAGGAAGTGCGCGAATACCTGGCGGAAATGGGATTTACCCGTCTGGAGGATATTGTAGGTCGCACGGATCTGATCGAGCTGAAGCCGATGAAGCCCGGCACCAAGTTTGCCCTGCTTGATTTCAGCCGGCTGCTGCATAAGGTAGACAACGGGGCCGCTCTCTGCAATGTGACCGCACAGAAGCACGACATCGACTGCGTGAAGGACGTGTCCATGCTGGCGGCTGCAAAGGATGCGCTTGAAAGCGGAAAGGAAGTGTCGCTGGAATACACCATCGGAAATACAGACCGCTCGGTAGGAGCGATGCTTTCGGGGGCGGTTGCGGCCCGGTATGGCGAAGCAGGGCTTCCGGAACAGACCATATCAGTCAAGTTCAAAGGCTCGGCAGGACAGAGTTTCGGAGCGTTCCTGGCTCATGGAATCAGCTTCAAGCTTGAAGGCGAGGTAAACGACTATCTGGGCAAGGGCTTGAGCGGCGGACACATCTCCGTGCATCCGCCGGTAAGGAGCAATTTTGATGCGGAGAAGAACGTGATTGCGGGGAATACCCTTCTGTACGGAGCTACCGGCGGAGAAGTGTATATCAACGGACGTGCAGGCGAGCGTTTTGCTGTGCGCAACTCTGGCGCGATAGCTGTCGTGGAAGGAGTGGGCGACCATTGCTGCGAGTACATGACGGGCGGACGTGTGGTTGTCCTGGGTGAAACCGGGCGCAATTTTGCTGCGGGCATGAGCGGCGGTGTGGCCTATGTGTGGGACAAGAACCGTAATTTCGATTATTTCTGCAACATGGAGATGGTTGAGCTTTCGCTGCTCGAAGACTCTACGGCACGGAAGGAGCTGCATGAACTTGTCCGTCAGCATTACCTGTACACCGGTTCCCGGCTTGCGCGCACGATGCTCGACAACTGGAGCCGGTATGTCGAGGAGTTCATTCAGGTGACTCCGATCGAGTACAAGAAGGTGCTCGCCGAGGAGCAGATGCGCAAGCTGCAGCAAAAGATAGCCGAAGTGCAACGCGATTATTAACAGAGTTACTAAACGAATCAAAAACAGATATGAGATATGGGAAATCCTAAAGCATTCTTGAGTGTTCCGCGGCAGGAGGCCGGCTATCGTCCGGTGCATGAGCGTATCGCCGACTTCAGCGAGGTGGAACAGACATTGAATACAAGCGACCGGAAACTTCAGGCTTCGAGGTGCATGGATTGCGGCGTGCCTTTCTGCCATTGGGCTTGTCCGCTGGGTAACCGTCCGCCGGAGTTTCAGGATGCCATGTATAAGGGAAAATGGGAAACAGCCTACAAGATATTGAGCCGCACGAATGACTTTCCCGAGTTTACGGGCCGCATCTGTCCGGCGTTGTGTGAAAAGAGTTGTGTGCTGAAACTGACCATGGACGCTCCTGTTACAATCCGTGAGGATGAGGCGGCGGTGGTGGAAGCGGCTTTCCGCGAAGGCTATATCCGCCCGCACCGGTATGAACGGAACGGGAAGAAGGTGGCTGTCATCGGTTCGGGACCGGCGGGACTGGCTGCGGCGAACCAGCTGAACAGACGCGGCTATGAGGTGACGGTGTTCGAGAAACTGGAATATGTGGGCGGCCTTCTCCGTTTCGGCATTCCGAACTTCAAGCTGAGCAAGTCGGTCATCGACCGCAGAATCGCCGTGATGGAAGCGGAAGGGATTGTGTTCAAGGTGAACGCCGACATTGATGTGACCAGGCTTCCCGAAGGTTTCAGCGCATATTGTATCTGCACGGGAACGCCGCAGGCCCGCGATCTGGATATTCCGGGGCGTGAGCTGAAAGGCATTCATTTTGCCATGGAGATGCTTGCACAGCAGAACCGGGTGCTTGCGGGGCAGACTTTTGCGAAGGAAGAGCGCATCACTGCGAAGGGAAAACACGTGCTGGTTATCGGAGGAGGTGATACGGGAAGCGACTGCATCGGAACCAGCAACCGCCAGCAGGCTTTGAGCGTCACTCAGATTGAAATCATGCCGAAGCCTCCGGTGGGCTGCAATCCTGCCACTCCATGGCCGCAATGGCCTTTGGTGCTGAAGACCAGCAGCAGCCATGAGGAAGGCTGCGAGCGGAGATGGTGCCTGTCTTCTACCCGTTTTATCGGAAAGAACGGCCGTGTATGCGGCGTGGAGGTGGAAGAGGTGGAATGGATTCCTTCGCCCGACGGAGGTCGCCCTGTCATGAAGCCTACCGGGAAGAAAGAGATTCTGAAGGCTGACCTTGTGCTGCTGGCCATGGGATTCCTGAAACCCCGGCATCCCGAATTTCCCGAAAACGTGTTCGTGGCGGGGGATGCCGCTACGGGAGCGAGCCTTGTGGTGCGCTGCATCGCAGGAGGAAGACAGGCTGCGGCAGACATCGATGCCTACCTCTCGGCCAAATAAGAAAGAAGAACCTGAAATTATCAACCTTTAATTGTTCGTTAAAAAATGTGTGGCATTGCAGCAATATTCAATATAAAGGAGCAGACATCGGCTCTCCGCGACAAGGCTCTTGCGATGGCGAAGAAAATCCGTCACCGCGGGCCGGACTGGAGCGGCATCTATTGCGGAAAGTCGGCTATCCTTGCTCACGAACGTTTGTCCATCGTTGACCCCCAAAGCGGAAAGCAGCCGCTTTTCTCGCCCGACAGGAAGCAGATTCTGGCTGTCAACGGAGAAATCTACAACCATCGCGACATCCGCAGGCGGTATGCCGGAAGCTATGAGTTCCAGACCGGAAGCGATTGCGAGGTGATCCTTGCCTTGTACCGTGACAAAGGCATTGACTTTCTGGAAGAACTGAACGGCATCTTTGCCTTTGCGCTTTATGACGAGGAGAAGGATGAGTTTCTCATCGCCCGCGACCCGATCGGCGTGATTCCGCTCTATATAGGCTATGATGCGGACGGAAAAGTGTATTGCGCGAGTGAACTGAAGGCCTTGGAGGGCTATTGCGAGCGTTACGAGCCTTTTCTGCCCGGACATTGCTACTCGAGCCGCACCGGAAAGACGGTGCGCTGGTATAAGAGGGACTGGATGGACTATGACGCAGTGAAAGATAATCCCGCTTCTGTACGGAGCGTGCGCGAAGGACTTGAAGATGCCGTGCGCAGGCAGCTGATGAGCGATGTGCCGTACGGGGTGCTTTTGTCCGGAGGACTGGACAGCTCGGTCATCTCGGCCATAGCAAAGAAGTTTGCTTCCAGGCGCATTGAAACAGACGGGAAGAAGGATGCGTGGTGGCCCCAGCTTCACTCGTTTGCCATCGGTCTGAAAGGAGCTCCCGATCTGGCCAAGGCAAAGGAAGTGGCCGACCATATCGGAACGGTGCATCATGAAATCAACTATACCATCCAGGAAGGGCTGGATGCGGTGCGCGACGTGATCTATTTCATCGAAACGTATGACGTGACAACGGTGCGGGCTTCCACGCCGATGTATCTGCTGGCGCGCGTCATCAAGAGCATGGGCATCAAGATGGTGCTGAGCGGAGAAGGGGCGGACGAAGTGTTCGGAGGCTATCTTTATTTCCACAAGGCGCCGGATGCGAAGGCTTTTCATGAAGAAACGCTCCGCAAGCTTTCCAAGCTTTATCTGTACGACTGCCTGAGGGCGAACAAGGCACTGGCGGCATGGGGCGTCGAAGGCCGCGTTCCGTTTCTCGACAAGGAGTTTCTTGACATTGCCATGCGCCTGAACCCTGCCGCTAAGATGTGTCCGGGCAAGACCATCGAAAAGAAGATCGTGCGCGAGGCTTTCGCCGGCATGTTGCCCGAGAGCGTGCTCTGGAGGCAGAAGGAACAGTTCAGCGACGGAGTGGGGTATAGCTGGATCGATACGCTGAAGGAGATGACCTCGAAAGCGGTGTCGGACGAGCAGATGGCGCATGCCGCGGAGCGTTTTCCCGTAAACCCTCCGCGCAACAAGGAAGAATATTATTACCGCAGCATATTCGAAGAATATTTTCCCAGCGAAAGTGCCGCGCGCAGCGTGCCCAGCGTGCCGAGCGTAGCATGTTCCACGGCTGAGGCTCTGGCCTGGGACGAGGCTTTCAAGAATATGAACGAGCCGAGCGGACGCGCTGTGGCCGGAGTGCATGAAGATGCTTATTGATTTATGGAAAGGAAAATTGAATTTACAAAGATGCAGGGGCTGGGCAACGATTACATCTATGTTGATGTGATGAAGTATCCGCTGCCCGATCCTGAACGGTATGCGGTGGAGTGGAGCCGTCCGCATACGGGTATCGGAAGCGACGGGCTGGTGCTTATCGGCCGGTCGGACAGGGCGGATTTCAGCATGCGCATATTCAACGCCGACGGATCGGAGGCGAAGATGTGCGGAAATGCCAGCCGCTGCATAGGAAAGTATCTCTACGAGAAAGGGCTGACCGGCAAAACCGAGATTCTGCTTGACACGCTTTCGGGGGTGAAAGTGCTTCATCTGTTTCCGGAGCAGGGTGTGGTGAACCGTGTCAGCGTGGATATGGGAGTTCCTGCCGACATTCATCCGGTGACTTTGGGCGATGGCTTTCCTTATGCGGAGGGGATTGCCGTGTCGATGGGAAATCCGCATCTGGTGATTTTCGTGGACGACATTTCGCAGGTTGCCTTGCAGGATGTGGGACCGGTTTTGGAACGTCATCCGCTGTTCCCCGACAGGGTGAACGTGGAGTTTGCCCAGGTGATTGGCGAAGGAGAGATCCGGATGAGGGTATGGGAGCGCGGTTCCGGCATTACCCAGGCTTGCGGTACGGGAGCTTGCGCTACGGCTGTGGCCGCTTCGTTTGCGGGGCGTTGCAGAAACGAGTCGGATGTTGTGATGGACGGCGGCGTCCTTCATATCCGCTGGACGGGAGAGGGCGGCCATCTGTTCATGACCGGGTCTGCCGTAAAGGTTTTCGATGGTGTAATAGAAATAAGTTAGTCGTATGGTATCAGTAAATGAAAACTTCATAAAGCTTCCGGGAAACTATCTCTTCTCGGAGGTAGCCAAAAGAGTCTGTGCGTTCAAGGCGTCCCATCCGGAAGTCCGTTTGATACGCTTGGGCATCGGTGATGTGACGCGCCCTCTCCCGCAGGCTTCTGTCGAGGCGATGCACAGGGCGGTGGACGAAATGGCACATGCGGAAAGTTTCCACGGATACGGTCCGGAACAGGGATATGATTTTCTGCGCGAAGCCATCGTGCGGCACGACTTCGGCGAATTGGGGATCGGTCTGTCGGCGGATGAGATTTTTGTCAGTGACGGGGCGAAGAGCGATACAGGGAACTTCACAGACATTCTGGGAAGCCGGAATACGGTGGCTGTAACCGATCCCGTCTATCCGGTCTATGTGGACAGCAATGTGATGGGCGGACGTGCGGGCGGCCTTCTTTCCGACGGGCGCTGGAGCGACATTGTCTACCTGCCTTGTACGGCGGAAAACGCCTTCATACCCGAACTTCCGAAGCGTCGGGCGGACATCATTTATCTGTGTTATCCCAACAATCCGACGGGTACGACCCTGACCCGCGCACAACTGAAAGAGTGGGTGGACTATGCGTTGGCAAACGGCTCGCTGATTCTGTTTGACGCTGCCTACGAGGCCTTTATCAGCGAAGACGACGTGCCTCATTCCATTTACGAGATCGA
>DWVR01000024.1 GCA_019120125.1 Candidatus Phocaeicola excrementigallinarum
GTGCCGGGAACGGCAGACCCGACCCTGAGCGCGGAAGACAACATGGGTGAGATACCGACATACGGAGCGGTGGCGGACCAGAGCTTCATCCAGTTCAACGTCTACACGGGCGTGGACCGCTACTTCAAGACGAAGGTCGAAGGACTCTACCTGTATGCCGGAGCGCGCGTCGGCTATGCCTACGGACGCAACTCGTCGTTCACGGACGACGAGACGAGCATGGGCAAGTCGGTGGGCGAGGCGTTCAACATCCGCGGAGCACTGACAGGAGGTGTGGACTATTTCATCACCGACGGACTGTTCGTGGGAGCGCAGATCGACCCGTTCGCCTACACCTACAACCGCAGCCTCATCAAGCCCCAGGAGGGCCTGAGCAATCTGGACGCCAACAGCCACAACTTCGGCATCCTGGCTGCGCCGACTCTTAAAATCGGATTCAAGTTTTAATAGTTACATAATAAAGTACTATTAGGGGGATTGGCTCTGTCGTGAGACAGGGCCTTCTTTTTTGCCCTGAAACGCGGATGTTCTTTTCACCACAGATTACACGGATTATTTCATTTTGATTATTCCAAGTGATTTCCTGTAGGAAAAATGTGTCATGATTGAAAAAACACGGAGACACGGAGACACAGAGAATCCATACCTGTATGAATCAGTAGAAAAGCTCTGTGTCCGGCAAATGTATTCCGCTGAATCAAAAATGCAGAGTGACGGAAAGAGGGTTCCTTACCTTCTCTGCAAAATCTTTCAGATAGCCGGTCCAGTCGTCCGCCTCCGGAAAACCGTATTTGCTCCAGCCGGATCCCCAATAATACACGAACTCACTGTCTGGCTCATAGCTGCTGATGCCCAGCACATGTCCCAGCGCGTCGCCCACCGGCTGGCTGAACCACTGCACCCTGGCCTGGGCAAGAGGAGACGGGAAAGCCGCGCCTACATACACAATGCCATTGTCCGCCCCGGCATCCGTGGTAGGGTCGGCATAAGCGATGTATCCCTTTTCCGCATCAAACGCATATCCTTCCGGACTGGCCGCATGGACCACCAATCCGCTCACCACCGGAAGCGGCTGGGAGAGGTTCGAGTAGGTGACAGTCGTCTTGTTGAGCTGTGATCCCTTGTCGAGCTGGATGATACGCGTCTCCACCACATTCGAGTCGTTTCCCGCCACCAGCGGACCGAACGTCAGCCTTACGGTGAAACGCAACGGACCGTTGTCCAGAATCTCATACTCCTTATAGCAGTAAGGATACACAATCGTGGAATCGGGACACATCAAAGCCGAGGTTCCACCGCCCAATGTGGGTCCCACCGCATAACAGTCCATCCCGTTCCCATGGTCCACATGATAGGAAATGGCCCTTGCCAGCCTGTCCGCCTCATCTTTTTTCCCGGCTTCCTGCAGTTCACGGATTCTTGCCCGGGAAGCCGAATCCAGCTCAAGCGCGTAACGGTCCTCCACCACCAACTCGCTCACGCTCTTGGTGAACACATCGTACCCGTAAGCTTTTTCACCCGTTTTCTGCAAGGCCGGTCCGTAGGCACGGTAGGCGGCCCGGTCGTTCTCCCACGCGATGTCGTCAAGACGCTCCGGATACTGGCGGCCATAGACCACCGTATTCACATCCGAAGGGACACCCTGGCAGATTGTATAGTCCGCCACAGCCTTTGCGCCGACCGAGACCGGAAAAATGATTTTCTCATCGTGCGTGATCTGGTAAGGCACTTCTTCCGCCTTGTCGTCATACACCACTATCCTGGCCGTATCAGGCAGGTCCAGCTGGCGGAAAACCTGTGCCACGGGCACTTCCACCATCTCGCCCGAACGCTCCTCGCCAAGAGGGTTGCTCACAGTGACGGTAACCGATCCGGATCCGCCGCAACTCCACAAGCATACGGCCGCACATGCCGCAGCCGTCCATACAATTCTCTTCATGACTATTCTTCCTTTTTATGAAAAATGAATATCCGCATTTTACCCAATTACCATGTAGGGGCGTATCGCATACGCCCTGAAAACATCTGCGTGGATAAGTTGACGCATTCGGGCGTATGCGATACGCCCCTACATGGGCACTTTGCGGACTTTCATTTTTATGAAATATGAAAAACAAAAAAAGAGACCGTCCCCCAAATGAGAACCGGCTTTCGTCCTGATTACTTTCCGACAGCCGGACCCGATTCGAGGCAGCCCCTTTTCCACTCAAAATCACAACAGCAATATCATTTCGGCTGTTTTCCGATATAAGCCAGGATACCGCCGTCCACATACAACACATGTCCGTTCACGAAGTCGGACGCGTCGGATGCCAGGAACACCGCCGGTCCCATCAGGTCCTCCGGAGTACCCCAACGTGCGGCCGGAGTCTTGGCCACGATAAACGCGTCGAACGGATGGCGCGACCCGTCGGGCTGGCGCTCACGCAACGGGGCGGTCTGCGGAGTGGCGATATAGCCCGGGCCGATGCCGTTGCACTGGATATTATACTCACCGTATTCAGACGCGATGTTGCGGGTCAGCATCTTCAGGCCACCCTTGGCGGCGGCGTATGCGGAAACAGTCTCACGCCCCAGCTCACTCATCATGGAGCAGATATTGATGATTTTTCCGTGGCCTTTCCTGATCATTCCCGGAATAACCGCCTTGGAGACGATGAAAGGAGCGTTCAGGTCCACGTCAATCACCTGGCGGAACTGCTCGGCGGTCATGTCGCACATCGGAATACGTTTGATGATTCCCGCGTTGTTCACCAGAATGTCAATGACACCCACTTCTTTTTCCACCCGGGCTATGAAAGCGTTTACCGCGGCCTCGTCGGTCACGTCGCACACATAGCCATGGGCATTGATTCCTTTTTCCTTATAGGCAGCCAGGCCTTTGTCGACCAGCTCCTGTCTGATGTCGTTAAAAACGATGGTCGCGCCAGCTTGTGAAAAAGCGGTCGCGATAGCAAAACCGATTCCGTAAGAAGCTCCTGTTACAAGAGCCACCTTACCTTCAAGTGAAAAGTTTACCATATTGATCTGATTTTTTTCCTCCCTGCCGCCCGTCAAACCACGGAACAGCTCCGGAATATTGTCTCTTTAAGTTTTCACCCGCAAAATTACAAAAGTCCGAAAGCCCCGGCATTATACAATTGTCCGGAAATCCAATAAAATCGTATCAGAATCCGGACTCACCGCCCATTTCCGACAAGATCTTGCAGACCCCGTCCTGAAACACACGGGCCTTTCTGGCCTTCAGCACATTCTGGTTGATGATCACAAAAGAGAGCCAGTGCCCGTTGCTTGCCGTCACATATCCGGCCAATGAGCTGATGCCGGTCACGGTGCCGGTCTTGGCGTGTACGTTTCTGAAAGTCTTTCCCCGGCTCATCCGGTAGCGCAAGGTTCCGTCCACACCGGCTATCGGCAATCCGTCGTAGAAAGGACGGAAAATCTCCGGATGGCGGTAGGCATAGTTCAGATAAGCGAGAATCAGCTTGGGAGAGACATAATTGTACATTGACACACCGCTTCCGTCCACAATCTTGTAATCACCCGGTGTGTGGCCGACCGACTGCCGCATGAAACGGTTGATGACCTGTTGGCTGTCCTCGAAGCTCAGGTGCGAGGTCGTCTTCCCGTTTCTGATGCCCAAGTGGCGGAAAAGAGCCTCCGCGGAGAGGTTGTCGCTCTTTTTCAGGGCCCGTCTGAGCACCCATTCCATCGGGCGCCTGAACGTATAGATGATCCGGGCATCTTCCGGAGTCTCCCCGTATCCGATGCTGTCACGGTCCACCGCCACCCCTTTCCGTCCAAGCTGATAGCGGAAAGTCTCCATAAAAAACGATTTCGGATCGAACACATTGATTGTCCTTCCCCGTGGAGACGAGACCGAACCGGTGATGCGGATAATGTTTCCGTTTTCAAGCCAGTTCCGGTTTATTGACAAGACTCCCTCCGAAGGCTGATAGCTTACCGAACGGTTGTCTACCTGATAGAAATCCGATTCGGGAAATATCTTCACGGTTCCCGTGTCTCCCTTTGCCGACGGTGTGACGGTGACGCTCATGCATCCCCGGTTGAGCATCAGCGGAGAAATATAGGGCTGGAAAGGTTCCGGCGTATCATCCCATGCCCAGCCGGTCCCCCAGTAAATGGAATCCAGCAACGACACGTCGCCTACCAGTTTTCCTTTCAGCGAGGTGATGCCGGCTTCTTTCACGGCATCGGCAAGACGCTCCAGATCTTTTTCCATGAATTCCGGATCCAGTCCCCCGACCACATAAAGATTGCCGTCCAGCTCGCCTTCCTTCAAGGTACCGCTGTATGCCAGCCGCGTCTGGAACTGATAGTCGTTTCCCAGTATGCCAAGGGCGGTGACCGCGGTGATCACCTTCTCGATGGATGCCGGACGATAAAGCTTTTCGCCCTGATAATTGTAAAGTTCCTTGTTGTCTGTAAGGTCATAGACCACTACTCCTACCTCGGAGGTCTTTAAAAAAGAGGACGACCGGATCAAGGAATCCAGTTGTCCCGCAAGTCCGTTGTAGGCTGACGCCACAGCGCAAATCCAGCCACACAACACGGTCAGAATCATACGTTTCATTTTGTGTCTCTTATAGTTCCTTAAATATTTCTCCCACGGTCGGATGCGGGAACACATAACGCTTCCAATCGGAAAGCGTCCGCTTGTCCTCAATCATCATTCCTGCCATGACTATCAGCTCAGAAGCCGGGTTTCCCAGGATGTGCATGCCCAACAACCGCCCGTCATTTCCGACGAGCGCCTTGCACACACCGTTGAGCCCTTCATTTTCCGCCACGAACCGTCCGGAAAACGCCATCGGCAACCTGATGACCTGATAGTCCGTTCCCTCCGCATTCAGGGTTTCCTCGTCTTTCCCCACCGAAGCTATTTCCGGATTGGTATAGACAACCCCCGGAACGGCACGGTAGCTCATCTCGTCACTCTCTCCCATGAGATGACGCACGGCCACTTCCGCCTCACGCACGGCGGTATGCGCCAGCAAAGACACTCCGTTCAAGTCTCCGCACACATACACACCCGGAACGGATGTCTCCAGATGCGCGTCGACTTTCACTCTTCCACGCTCTGTCAGCTCCAGTCCCAGATTCTCGATACCGGCTCCCCTCATCACCGGACGGCGGCCTACACTGAGAAGCAGTTTCTCGGAAAGGATCTCTCCCCCGCCCTCTTCATTCCTGTAACTCACCGCCACATTGCCGGAAATGTCCTGACGCACACCGGTCACCTGTGTGTTCAGCAAAAACCTGACGCCTTTTCTCGCATATTCCGTACGCAACATCCCTGCCAGCTCCCGGTCAATGCCACGCAAAATCTCGTCCATCATCTCCACCACAGTCACCTGAACGCCCATACTGTTGAAAAAAGAGGCGAACTCCATCCCGATGACACCTCCTCCCACAATGGTGAGCGATTGGGGAAGCTGCCTGCAGTCCAAGGCTTCCCGATGTGTCCAGTATGCCACCCCGTCAAGTCCCGCAAGCGGAGGAATCACCGTCTCGCTGCCCATCGCGAGTATCATCGCCCCGCAATGCCAGGTCTCCCCGTTGCAGCTTACCGTATTCTTGTCCACAATCCGCGCCTCACCCGTCACAACCGTTACTTGCTGTGCGGCCAGTCTTGCCTTGATCCCCAACACCAGCTTGCGCACCACTTTCGACTTACGGCTGATGATTTTGGGCAGGTCCACTCCCTTCGGGTCGGCAAGCACGCCGTATTTCAACGCGTTTCGGGTCGTGTCATACACCTTGGCGGCATACAGCAACGTCTTGGTAGGAATACACCCCTCGTTCAGGCATACGCCGCCAAGACTGTTCTTCTCGAACAACACTACTTTCATTCCATTTTTTCCGGCAAGTTCCGCCGCCGTATATCCGGCAGGACCTCCGCCTATAACAGCCAACTGACAGTCCATAGTCCACTTCAATATAAAAATCAGACTTCCTCACGATACTCGGCGCGCGGATTCCGTTCCCTGGCACACTGCAGGAACTCCGCCAGCTTTGCCGGGTCGAAGTTGATGAATCCCTTTGTATAATAGATGGTCACACGCCCCTTCAGCAATGTTCCGTTCCGACGGACAATCCGCACCACGCCATACGCCTTGATACTCCCGCTGAATCCACGCTTCAACCATATATCACCGTTCTCCTGCACCAGGATACGTGTCATCTGCTCATCAATCAGCAACAACACCGGAAGAACAAGCGGCAACAGATTCCAATAATTTTCCGTATGAATGGCCATCAGCACAATGGCCACAACCAATATCAGCACCCCCAGCCACACCTTGAAAGGAGTCCTTCTGATTTTAAACACTTTCACCATACTGTTTCTTATGTATTAAACAATTAATTTTTGCTCTCATCCGGAATGATACGGATGCCGGGGCTATGTTTCGACAGACACCGGATAAAATCGGACACATTCTTTGGAGAAATGCAAACCCTCTCATTCCTGCCTTCTGTCCCATATTCTATTTCCACGCAGTCTACCGACAATGCAGGCTTGGATATACGCCATGAACGCAAATGCCGCACCGTACGGATTGTCTCCATCTGAATCTCACGGCCAGGGACAAACCGTCCGCTTTCTATCCGCAAGATACCGGAATGCATGACGACATACCGAGTGTGCACCAGCATCTCTATCTCAAAGACCACAACCAGTCCACCGAGTAAGGCAAGCAGGACAAGATGTACCCAAAAGCAATAAAACAAGAATAAAGAAGAGATTGCAAGTATCATCCAATACCACTTATCCACTTTCGATTGAAACGTCCGGTCCATATCTTTCTGTTCAGGTCAATTTTTCAATTTTCTGTGAAGATAAGTATTTCCCATCGAAAATGAAAGACATCACACTTCTTCTTTAATTATTTTAAAAGAACAAACACGAAAAAAATATCCGGACGCCATTCAAGCGATAACTTTTTTATATTTTTGCCATAAATACATATACTATGATTAGAAAGTTTGATTTTCTCGTTATCGGTTCAGGTATAGCCGGAATGAGTTTTGCGTTGAAAGTGGCCCATAAAGGTTCGGTAGCGCTTATCTGCAAAGCCGGACTGGAGGAGGCCAACACGTATTTTGCACAAGGAGGAATCGCGTCCGTCACCAATCTTAAGGTAGACAATTTCGAGAAACATATCCACGATACCATGGTGGCCGGCGACTGGATCAGTGATCCGGCCGCGGTCGAGAAAGTAGTAAGGAACGCCCCGGCCCAAATCGAGCAGCTTATCCAATGGGGAGTCCATTTCGACAAGAAAGAAAACGGTGAGTTCGATCTCCATCGCGAAGGAGGACATTCTGAGTTCCGTATCCTGCACCATAAGGACAATACAGGAGCCGAAATCCAGACCAGCCTGATTGAAGAAGTGAAAAGGCATCCGAATATCACCGTATTCACCAATTTCTATGCGGTGGAAATCATCACCCAACATCACCTCGGAATCATTGTCACCCGACACACGCCCGGCATCAAATGCTATGGGGCCTACGTGCTGAACGAAGCGACCGGAGAAGTCGACACCTTCCTCTCAAAAGTAACGGTAATGGCCACAGGAGGATGTGAGGCGGTCTACAACCATACCACCAATCCACTGGTAGCCACCGGCGACGGAATCGCCATGGTATACCGTGCCAAAGGTATCGTGAAAGACATGGAATTCATCCAGTTCCACCCGACCGCCCTCTATCACCCGGGCGACCGCCCAAGCTTTCTGATTACCGAAGCGATGAGAGGTTATGGAGCTGTACTCCGGAACCTGTCTGGCGATGAGTTCATGCAGAAGTATGACCCCCGTCTCTCACTGGCTCCACGGGACATCGTGGCACGCGCCATCGACAATGAGATGAAACAACGGGGTGAAGACCATGTCTATCTGGATGTCACCCACAAAGATCCGGAGGAAACAAAGAAACACTTCCCGAACATCTACCAGAAATGTCTCAGCCTTGGCATCGACATCACAAAAGACTACATTCCGGTAGCTCCGGCCGCACATTACCTGTGCGGAGGCATCAAGGTAGACCTTGACGGACAATCCAGCATACGTCGTCTGTATGCCCTTGGAGAATGTTCCTGCACCGGCCTGCATGGCGGTAACCGACTGGCCTCAAATTCGCTGATTGAAGCTATCGTATATGCGGACTCCGCAGCCAGACATGCATTGAGCGTACTCGACCGCTATGACTTCAACGATGACATACCCGAATGGAACGATGAGGGGACAATGAACAATGAGGAGCGTATCCTCATCACCCAAAGCATGAAGGAAGTCAACCAGATTATGGAAGCGTATGTGGGAATCGTACGGAGCAATATCCGCCTTGTACGCGCATGGAACCGTCTGGATATCATTTATGAAGAGACAGAGCGTCTGTTCAAGCGCGTGAAACCTTCACGCGAAATCTGCGAACTGCGCAACATGATCAATGTGGGTTACCTGATCACACGCCAGGCTATGGAACGGAAAGAAAGCCGTGGACTGCACTACACCATTGATTATCCTCATCACGCAGACACACAACATGTGGAATGACTTTGCCCATTTCAATAGACGCATAAAATAAGCCAGGACACGGATACATAAGAGCAGAATGCCTTTCATTCTCTATTCTCTTGTGTATCCGTGTCCTGGCTTATTCAGCTTTACACGCTCTTGTCAAAAAGACATCAATCACCCCAATGCACTTCCGCTTCCCGCTTTTCCCGGTCAACCACTTCTTTGGCTTTCCGCGCATAGATAATCAGACGGAATGAACGGTCGTAAGTCAGATAACTCCACATCCAGTTCAACAGAACACTCACCTTATTTCTGATACCTAAAATAGAACGCAAATGCACTACCAACCATAAAAACCAGGCAATCAGACCTTGGGTTTTCACTTTACTGAATTCTGCCACAGCCTTGTTGCGTCCGACCGTCGCCATTGAACCGAGATTCTTATAATGGAACGGTTTCATCGGATCGCCCTTTTCCTGACGAAGCAGATTCTCGGCAAGAAGCTTTCCCTGCTGGATGGCTACCTGAGCCAATTGCGGATGGCCGTTCGGATATTCCGGATCGCCTCCCAGCATGATACATTGGTCACCAATACTGAAGATATTTGAAAAGCCTTCCACACGGTTGAAGGCATCCACCTTAATACGTCCACCTCTGCCGATCACATTCTCTGGCAGATTCCCGATAGCATTGGCACGCACACCACTTACCCAAATGAATGTACGAGTCGGTATCTCGGTTCCATCCTCTAAAATCACCTTGTGATCCTGATAATCAAGCACCTTCTTGCCCAAGCATACCTTCACTCCCATACTTTTCAGGAACTCCGCCGATTTTTCCGATGACTCTTTCGACATACCCGACAAAAGACGGTCGGTAGCCTCCAACAGATAAATTTGAAGCAAGTTATTGTCCATATCAGGATAATCCTTAGGAAGTACATAGCGTTTCATTTCAGCCAATGCCCCTGCAATCTCCACGCCCGTCGCACCTCCACCGACAATGACAATATTGAGAAGTTCACAACGCTCCTGCTCGGTGGCACAAGTCACACTACGCTCAAAATTACCGAGGAGTGCGTTACGAAGCCCCATCGCTTCCGACAAGGTCTTCATCGGAATCGCTTCTTCTTCGATATGCTTATTCCCAAAGAAGTTTGAAGTCGTACCTGCAGCCAGAACCAGATAATCGTATTCAACCTTTCCGATTGAAGTTTGAAGAATATTCCGCTCCGGATAAATCAGACGGGCCTCACCCATACGGAAATAAACCTCCGTCTTACTGAATATCTTACGGAAAGGAAAAGAAATGGAACTGGGCTCCAAGCCCGCAGAAGCAACCTGATAAATCAATGGAGGGAACTGATGGTAATTGTTCTTGTCCACCAATACAACCTGAAAACCAGATTTAGAAAGCTCGTTGGCCATTTTCAAGCCTCCGAATCCTCCACCCACAATCACAACCCTTTTTTTACCGTTTTCTCTTGCAATGTTAAAACTCATACATCTATTGCTTTACATAATTTTACACTGCGAAGTTAGACAGTTTCATTTACGGAAAAAAATCTTTAATTGCTTTTTTAATTAGAAAAACACAAAAAAATCAGAATACTGGCAGAAAGAACACTACCTGTCACCGATTTGTAAAGCGGAGATGATAACAGGATCCTGATGTGCATAAAAAGCAAAGTCCCCCGCCTGTACAGACGGGGGACCCTCACAATCAATACGGCGGCGACCTACTCTCCCGCAGATGCCTGCAGTA
>DWVR01000025.1 GCA_019120125.1 Candidatus Phocaeicola excrementigallinarum
TCCTGATGAACTTGATTGCGGCATTGGGGGCCTATTGCTTCTTTGACAACAAGCCTGAAGCACTGCAAGGATACACAATCGAGCAGTCAAAACAATTGACTTTGTTCTAATGTTATCCCGAACTCACGTAAATAATGTATTACGGCAAGATTCTCCACCGCCATAGCCAAGTACTTGCAGCCACAGGATTGATACCTATGGAGACTATGCCGACTTTAAACCAATTGTGTTTTTGTCCATGATTCTATTGCATAAGAAATGCGGAGTTGCACTTCTGACCTGACGGTAGCGGAAATTGAAGGACCCTGCTCAAATCACAACCACCATCAACTGAATGAACAGTATCAGAATGACCATCGCCACCGGATAGACCGTAGCATACGCCACACCGGGGATGTTGCTGTCTGTCATCGAATCGACCGCGGCAAGTCCCGGTGTACTTGTCATACCTCCGGTAATGGTGCCCAACAGGTCGAGCATGTCAATCCTGCATACAAAACGTCCCACCAATGCCGCCAGCACCATAGGGACCAACGTAATGACCGCACCCAGTCCGAACAACAGGAAACCGCTTTCCTGAAATGTGGACACCAGCGTTGTTCCGGCCGATGTCCCTACCTCGGCAAGGAACAGCAGCAACCCCAACTGACGCAGCAGATGGTTGGCGGGTGCCGACATTGACCAAAGCACAGGACCGGTTTTTCCGATGGCACTCAAAATCAAGGCTACGATCAATACTCCTCCGGTCAGCCCCGGAGAGAATGAGAACTCCGAGCCGAACGAAATGTTCAGCTTGCCGAACAGCACTCCCAGCACGATTCCCATGGCAATAGGAAAGAAGTCCGTATCAGAAAGACGTTTCGCGTCATTACCGAACAGACGGGCCACCGCCTTGATTCCTTTCTGCTCGCCCACCACTGTCAGCTTGTCGCCGAACTTCAACGCCAGATCGGGCGAAGGCGAAAGGTCGATTCCGCTCCTCCGGATGGTAGTGACGGTACACCCGAAATTCTTCTGCAGGTTCAGCTCGCCCAACTGCTTGTTGATGATGTTTTTCTGGGTAAGGAGCAATGACTCGATGCTCTGGTCATGCTCCAGAGGAAGCTCTCCCTCCTCACGGCTGCCCACCAGCACCGCCAGATTGTCCAATGCCTCACGGCTGCCCACAGCCTCAATGCAGTCACCTTCCTCAAGCACCGTATTCGCGGTAGGCATCACGATCACATCCCCCTTCTTCAGGCGTGACACCACCGCACCCGTCATGGCACGGATATTCATCTCGATCAACGTCTTGCCCATGGCTAAAGGATTCGTCACCCGAAACAAGGCCGTGCCCAGCTCAGGAAACTGGCTGCGGCGTTCCTTCTCCAACCGCCGTGCCTCTTCCTGAAGATCCACACGGAAAAATCTTGGCAACATCTTGACAAACAATATGATGCCAATCACACTGAACGGATAGGCTATACCGTACGCAATGGAAGCCGACGGCGAATGGGTAAGGTCGATGGCCACGGCAAGTCCCGGTGTACTGGTCAACGCTCCGGTAATGAGTCCGATAATGGTGGGTGTGTCGATATGGAACAGATATTTCATGCCCGCCCCGAGCAGACATGCGGAAGCCACCAGCAGCAAAGTGATGAGAATCAGCGTCCGGCCCTTGCTGCGGAACGACTGAAAGAAACCCGGTCCCGCCTGAATGCCAATTGTAAAGATGAACAGCACAAGCCCGAAGTTCCCCAGTTCCTTCGGAATGGTCACACCCCAATGTCCGAAAGCCAGCGCGATGAATATCACCGCCGAAACATCGAGCGACAAGCCTTTCACCTTGACGCGACCCAAAATGAATCCCAACGCCACAATCAGGAACACGGAAAAATAAGAATTCTGAAGCAAATCTGTCCACATAAGCAATACGGGTTTAAAATAGGTTTACGCTTTGTCAAGATGCTGACCCACAAGGATTTCCACAGACACAATCCTTATCTCCCAAACAAGATCCATGTAATCCAGTCCCAGCATCCCTGTCAGACTTCGCGCACCCTTGTTAATAACGTTAAATCATTCTGTTAATACCATCCTGTCCACTTTCAAGGAAAATTCCTTTTTATCCATCTCATACCATTCTAGTTACCAGTCATATAGAGACAACCGAAAAACGTCAGGACGTTTTACTTGAAACACCGAAGCGTTTTACCCGAAACGCCTAGACGTTTTGACTAAAACAACAGGACGTTTTCCGGATAAAGATACGGAGCTTTTCATTCAACCCCAAACTTCCCTGTCATAATTAACAAATTCTACAATAACTTTGTTCTCATTCCATCTCCAAAGTACCGATATATCCGTAAAGCTTGCGGTAGAACGGATGACGGGTCAGCGTGGAAGCGTCACCCAGAATGATGAGCTTCATGCGTGCACGGGTAATCGCCACGTTCATGCGCCGCAGGTCGTTGAGAAAACCGATCTGCCCCTCTTCGTTGGCACGTACCAGACTGATGAGAATCACGTCGCGCTCCTGTCCCTGGAATCCGTCGACCGTGTTGACCGTAATGACGGAACGGTAAGGCTTGAAGAAACTGTCTTTCTTGAGCAACTGCCGGAGAAACTGCACCTGCGCCTTGTAAGGGGAAATCAGTCCCACATCAATCCGTTCCTCCAGAAAACGCTCACGTCCGATCTTGGTGATATAATTTTTCAGCTGCCCTACAGAGAGTTCCGCCTCAGCCTTGTTGATCCGCCCGTAACTGTCGCCCACAAACTCCTCATTGCAATCCATCCCTTCGGTATTGACCCACTCTATCGGAGTATCGAAATCAAGGATGCTCCGGTATCTCACCTCAGGCGCAGACTGAAGCATTCCGCCATAGAACCAGTCGGAAGAGAAACGCATGATGGCATCGTTCATCCGGTACTGCACCTTCAACAACGACACGGCATCGGGCTTGTTTTTCACGACAGCCTGCATCAGTGTATGTCCCAGTCCCTGACGTGCCGCCTCCACGCATTTCACGGTGGGAGGAAGCTGACAATGGTCGCCCGCCAGTATTACCCGGTCGGCCTTACGGATAGCTATCCAGCATGCCGCCTCGAGAGCCTGCGCCGCCTCATCGACAAACACCGTGCCATACTTCTGCCCGACAAGCACCCGGTTGGCACTTCCCGCCAACGTACAGGCTATGACGCGCGCCTCGCTGAACAGTGATTCATTGATACGTATCTCGAGGTCGGTGGCACGGTCCTTCAGTGAATTGATTTTTGTCCGCACGGACTCACGGTTGGAAGCTTTCCGCAACTGCGAATAAAGTTCCCTGATCGCCTTGCGGATACTCCAAAGCTGCGGATAGTCGGGATGCGACTCGAAACGCCGCTCATAGGTGAACGACAACATTTTGTCGTTCACCCGGCTGGGATTTCCTATCCGGAGCACACTCACCCCCCGGTCCACCAGCTTCTCGCTGATCCAGTCGACCGCCATATTGCTCTGCGCGCACACAAGCACCTGGTTCTCCCTGTGCAATGTCTCATAGATGGCCTCCACCAGCGTCGTGGTCTTTCCGGTTCCGGGAGGCCCATGCACAATGGCCACATCCTTGGCATGCAGAACCTTGTTGACGGCATCCTCCTGCGTACGGTTGAGCCACGGGAAACGGACCGGCTGAAAACTGAACACCGATAGCGGACGGGAGCCATGAAAAATGTCACGCAACTCCGCCAGACGATTGTTCCTGGCCGAAATGACCTGCTTCAAAGCCTCGAACATCAGACGGTAACTGGTCTCGTCGAAATAAAGCTGCACGCCCAACACCTCCCTGCCCTGCAAGGCCAACAAGGCATCCGCATCAGGAAGTATCACCACCATGCGGTCCTCATCCACATAGTTCACCGTGGCCACAAAGTTCAGATACGAAAGTTTACCGCTCAGGTCCTGACTGAAGAAGCATACGGGACGGCCATACTCGAACACATGCTCGATGTCCTTGTCCTCCCTCCGTTCCACCTCAACCACAAGCTGGTTCAAGGCATTATAATAACTCCTCCCGATGTTCAAAGGATACCAGCACATGCCACGCTTTATCTTGCGCCCGATACCCATCACCTCGGTCTGTTGCCTGAACTGTTCTTTTTCGTATTCGTATTCCATTTTCAGCAACTCATACTGCCGCTGAAGATAAAGTATAGGAGATTCTGACATATTCATTTAATCCATCTTGTTCTCAGCCAGCATCTGTGCACGCGACTTGCTCTGTGTCACCACATACACGCCGGTAAATATCAGCAGGGCGGCTATCGCCTTGACCCAACCGAATCCGGCCATTCCGGCAAGCACCGCCACACTGCTTCCTACTACCGGCTGCATATAGTTGTACATGCTGACCACCGTAGGACGCAAGGTTTTCTGCCCGACCAGCATCAGAATGTAGGCCACATACGTGCCGAACAGCACCACATAGCCCACTTCCAGCCAGACTTCAAGCGGAAAGACGGAAAAGTCCGTCACCGAAAAGTCATTATAGGAAAAAGGAATGAAACAAATGGCGGCATAAGTGAACATCCATTTCATCAATGTAACCACACTATAACGCGCGATCAGCTTCTTGAATATGGTCAGATAACAGGCAAAACTGACCTGTGCCGCCACACACAATGCATCGCCCAACACACTGCCCGCTTCATCACCGCCTCCATGATTGCTCATGATGAGCACCAACGCACCTACCGAACCCAGAAAAATACCGATGACCTTCTTGGGCGTGACAGGCTCCTTCAAAAACAAGGCCGCCAGAATCATGGTGACAATCGGCATGGTAGTAGTGACTATCGAGGCATCGACCGGCGAGGTAAGCGAAAGGCCGAAAGTGAAACAGCCCTGGTTGCAGACTATTCCCAACAGGGAAGCGAAAAAAAGCATCAACAAATCGTGAGGGCTCACTTTTTCTTCCTTCACAAAAAGAGAGGTAATCCAGAAACAGCAGGCAGCCCCGATCATCCGCATATTGGCCAGCATCAGTCCGGTAATCCCGGCATCCATCGCCGCCTTCCCTACCGGTGACATCAGTCCCCACATGCTGGCCGCCGCCAACAAAGCCAGATGTGCCTTTACATTCCTTACATTCATCTTAGAATATTCTATGGTTTCACGCCGCAAACTTACAACAAATCTTCGACAATCACACACATTCCGCCACCGAGTGTTCATCAATCGTCAATCTGAAATAAGCCGGACACAAAAAAATGAGAATGTGCCCCAAGTGAAAGAACTGAATACATGGCGCACATTCTCATTTCCTCATTCCACCGACACAAACGTGTCTTGCCGTCACACCTCGAACAGACTGTTACGTGCCAGCAGGCAGGCACCTACCACTCCCGCCTTGTTCTGCAGCTTTGAAAGCACAATGGCAGAATCACGGTTGACGAGATTCAGGGAATATTTTCTGACGGCAGTCTTCACCGGCTGCAGGATATAATCTTCCGTACGGGCCAACGTTCCTCCGATAACCACCAGTTCCGGATTGAACAGATTGATCAGTCCTGCCAGATACCGTCCCAGTTTACGTCCGATTTCTTCCACCAGCTCGATACACAACATATCCTCCTTGTTGGTGGCTTCCACAATCTCTTCAAGCGTCACCTCCTCCGTGGAAGAAAGGATTTTCTTCGCCAGGATCGAGTTCTGGCCTCCTTTCACTTTCTCACACAAGAGACGATGGAGAGCCTGCCCCGACACCTCGGTCTCCAGACACCCTTTCTTGCCGCAACGACAGATTATCTCGTTGTCGAACACACTGAAATGCCCGAACTCTCCGGAAAAGCCGGAACGTCCCTCATACATTTTCCCGTCGATGATGAATGCCGCGCCGAGTCCCCAGCTGACATTGATGAACACAATATCCTTTTCGGCCTTCACCACCCCTTTCAACATTTCTCCGTAAGCCATGGCACGGGTGTCGTTGTCAATCCGCACAGGAATGCCCAGCTTGTCGCTCAGAACTTCACTGAGCGGACGCTCCTCAAAATTGAACATGCTGTAACTGTATCCTTCCTCCGGATTCACCCTTCCGGAAATGTTCACGCCGACCTGAAGGATCTTGTTCTTTACACTTTCATGACGGTCAATGAAATTCCGTATATGTTCCACCAGCGTCTCAAGACCGGCCGGACTGTTCTCCAGACAACATTCCAGTCCCATTTCCGAATCCACAATATCACCCGTAAAGTTCATGAGACCGATATGCAGGCAAAATGCCCGGATATCCACCCCTATCGTATATGCAGACCCCGGATTCAGGCCATACACATTAGGGGGCCTTCCCTCGCTGGTCTCCTGCTTTCCGTAATTGACTATATAACCCGACTCCACCATCTCCATGACAAATTTGGTGACCGTAGGCACGCTCAAGTCTATCTCTCTCGCCAAATCAGGAATTGTGGAGAAATGCGTATGCATCAGATAAGCGATGATCCGCTTCTGAGTCACCGTTCCTTTTGTACCGCTTTCCAATTCCTCTATCAGTCTATGTACCATTCTTAACCTCTCACTATTTTAAATGTCCTGTAAATGTCTGCTAAAATAGCCAAAATTGCCGAACGGAACAACTTTAAAACCAAAAAACAGAGACATGAAACGAAGGAATCTGATTTTTTTCGTTATTTTTAGGGCAAACATTTAAAAATCCATTAATTAAAGACACCCATTACATGAACAGATTACCGCTTCTCATTCTCGCAGCCTTGCTGCTGGCCTCAACCGCAAATGCCGGAACCCTACCCGGACACACACACCGGCTGCCAGACCACCCCATCCCACAAGGTGTCTCCGCACCCTTTGCCGGATTCATAGATGACTGGCTGATAGTAGGCGGAGGATGCAACTTTCCGGAAACACCCGCCGCCGACGGAGGAAGCAAAGTCTACTATGAACAATGCTATGCCATACATACCGCTTCCGACTCCCTGACATGGAAACAGATCGGCAGCCTTCCCCAACCCACCGCATACGGCTGCACGGCAGAAACCACACAGGGATTGGTCTGCATGGGAGGAATGAACGCCGACTCATGCCTTACCGCCGTATTCCTGATCGAAAAGAAAGGAGGAGACGGCAATTTCTCCTTCCGTCCGCTCCCTTCACTGCCCACCGCCATCGACAACGCGTCGGCCACTGCCGTCAACGACTGTGTCTACATCACAGGCGGCAACCAGAAAGATCAGGGAAAAGCCCTCTACCGGCTCAAACTCCAGACAGGAAGCGCATGGGAGAGACTGCCTTCTTATCCGGGTCCCCAACGGATACAACCCATCCTGGTGAATGACGGTAAACAAATCTATCTGACCGGAGGCTATCAGGCCCCATCCGGTTCTCAGGAAAGCATCCTGTCGGCAGACATGCTGAAATTCGATCCCGGAAAAGAAGAATGGACCTACGAATCAGACATTCCCGATGAGCAGGACGGGGAAAAACGCTGTCTGGCCGGAGGAGCAGGTACGCACACACAAAACCGCCTCATCTTTACCGGTGGAGTCAACTACCGCATCTTCAAGAATGCCATTGAAGGAAAAGCCGGCAAAGACTATATGAGACACACGCCGGAATGGTACAGGTTCAACGATGACATACTGCTGTTTGACCCTGTGGAAAAGAAATGGAAGATCCGTCCGGACATCAACGGCATGGCCCGTGCGGGGGGAATACTTCTTTACCACAAGAACCGTCTGTACATGATTTGTGGGGAAATAAAACCGGGTATAAGAAGCCCTGAAATTATTATCTATCCCTTATAAAAGGGGACCGATTATAAAAAAATAACCATACAAACATTGTATTACAAAGAAAATACACATATATTTGCCCTATTAAATAAACAAACTGATTTAAGAAAGCTGTTATGGAAAGAATCATTGGATTAATCGACGCGCCATTTACTCCTTTTTATGAAAACGGAGAAGTGAATTATGAACCGATTGAGAAATACGCTCAAATGCTGGCCAAGAATGGCCTGAAAGGCGTATTCATCAACGGCTCATCGGGAGAAGGCTATATGCTGACAGAAGAAGAGCGGATGAGACTGGCCGAACGATGGATTGAAGCGGCACCCGAAGGCTTCAAGGTAATTGTCCATGTAGGAAGCTGCTGCGTGAAAGCAAGCAGAATGCTGGCCGAACACGCGCAAAAAATAGGAGCCTGGGGAATCGGAGCGATGGCACCTCCTTTTCCGAAAGTGGGAAGAATAGAGGAGCTGGTGAAATATTGTGAGGAAATCGCTGCCGGAGCGCCCGACCTGCCTTTCTATTACTATCATATACCGGCATTCAACGGAGCCTACCTCCCCATGCCCGCTTTTTTGGAAGCAGTGGACGGACGCATCCCGAACTTCGCGGGCATCAAATATACCTACGAAAGTATCTATGAATACAACCAATGCCGCCTGTACAAGAACGGAAAATACGACATGCTCCACGGGCAGGACGAGACCATTCTTCCGGCATTGGCCATGGGAGGCGCCCAGGGAGGAATCGGCGGAACCACCAACTACAACGGAAAGAATCTGGTAGGAATCATCGAGGCCTGGAACAACAACGATCTGGAGAAAGCACGCGAACTGCAGAATTTCTCACAAGCGGTAATCAACGTAATCTGCCACTATCGCGGAAATATCGTGGCCGGAAAACGCATCATGAAACTCATCGGCCTGGACCTGGGAAAAAACCGCACGCCGTTCCAGAACATGACGGACGAGGAAGAGGCACGCATGAAAGCCGAACTGGAGGCCATCAATTTCTTTGAACGCTGCAACAAATTCTAAACCGCCATGAATATCGATCATTATCTCAATTACTGGTCCGACCTCTATAAAGAGGATATGCTGACCGACATCATGCCATTCTGGATGGAACATGGCCTTGACAAGGTGCATGGAGGAGTATACACATGTATAGACCGTAAGGGGGAGCTGATGGACTCCACCAAATCGGTCTGGTTTCAGGGACGGTTTGCCTTTACCTGCTGCTTCGCCTACAACCATATCGAGCGGAAACAGGAATGGCTGGACGCGGCCAAATGCACGCTCGGCTTTATTGAAAAACATTGCTTCGACAACGACAGAAGGATGTATTTCGAAGTCATGGCCGACGGAACACCGCTAAGAAAAAGAAGATACGTGTTCTCGGAAAGTTTCGCAGCCATCGCCATGGCCGAATATGCCCTTGCCACAGGCAACCAGACCTATGCGCAGAAAGCGCTGGACATATTCAAGGACATGAGACGTTTCCTGAACACTCCGGGCATATTGGAACCCAAATACCTGCCTACCGTAGAAATGCAGGGACATTCCATCACGATGATCATGATCAACGTGGCCAGCCGTATCAAGAAAGTAATCAGCGACCCGGAACTGGACCGACAGATCGACGAGTCGCTGCACGCATTGAAAACCTATTTCATCCATCCGGAGTTCAAAGCCCTGCTGGAAACGGTAGGACCGAACGGCGAATTCATCGACACCATCAACGGACGGACCATCAATCCCGGACATTGCATCGAAACATCATGGTTCCTGTTTGATGTGGCACATGACCGCGGAAACGACAAGGAACTGATTGACCTGGGTCTGCAAATATTCGACTGGTCCTGGGAATGGGGATGGGACAAGGAATACGGAGGCATCATCAACTTCAGAGACTGCCGGAACCTGCCCGCACAAGACTATTCACAGGACATGAAGTTCTGGTGGCCTCAAACCGAATCCATCATCGCCACCCTGTATGCCTACAAGCTGACAAAAGACGAAAAGTATCTGCAGATGCACCGTCAGATCAGCGAATGGACATACGCCCACTTCCCCGACCATGAATACGGAGAATGGTATGGTTATCTTCACCGTGACGGTTCTGTGGCACAACCCGCCAAAGGGAATCTGTTCAAGGGGCCGTTCCACATTCCGCGAATGATGACCAAGGCACACACCCTATGCCAGGAAATACTGGCAGGAGAATGACATTGTCTTTTTTGTCACCGTGAATACCCGACAGCAACGGGTACTCACGAGTGACATGCGACAGACGCATACCCTATCATAGCAAGCCTTTCACGCCTTTGCACCAATAAACATTTAACATTAAATTCTGCACTGATATTTATGAAGAATACAAAGATCTATCCTTGGGTTGTAGTAGCCCTGCTGTGGGGAGTGGCTCTGCTGAACTACATGGACCGCCAGATGCTGAGCACCATGAAAGACGCCATGCAGATGGACATCGTGGAACTGCAGTCGGCCACCAATTTCGGACGCCTGATGGCTGCATTCTTATGGATTTACGGTCTGATGAGTCCGTTTGCCGGGATGATAGCCGACCGGCTCAACCGGAAATGGCTGATAGTGGGAAGCCTTTTCGTATGGTCGGCCGTCACTTACCTGATGGGAGTCGCCGATACCTATAACCAGATATTCTTTCTGCGTGCGCTGATGGGAGTCAGTGAGGCACTGTACATCCCGGCCGGACTCTCACTCATAGCAGACTACCACACGGGGCGTTCACGATCACTGGCCATAGGTATCCACATGACAGGACTTTATACGGGCCAGGCCATCGGTGGATTCGGCGCCACCGTAGCGGCGGCATTCTCCTGGCATACCACTTTCCATTGGTTCGGTATCATCGGAATCGCCTATGCCGTCATACTGATGCTCTTCTTGAAAGACAAGAAAACCATGACCGTTCCTGACAAGCCGCTTCAGGAATCCCCCAACAAAGAAAGCTTGGGAAAAGGTCTGAAAGCATTGTTCAGCAATGTTGCCTTCTGGGTTATCCTGTTTTATTTCGCCGCACCAAGCCTGCCCGGATGGGCCACAAAGAACTGGTTGCCGACACTGTTTGCCGAAAGCCTGAATCTTCCGATGTCACAGGCCGGTCCCATGTCGACCATCACCATCGCGGTATCTTCTTTCATCGGCGTGATCATAGGCGGCAGCCTCTCTGACCGATGGGTGCAGAAAAACCTGCGCGGACGAGTCTATACGGGAGCCATCGGACTGGGAATGACCATTCCGTCGTTACTCCTGCTAGGCTTCGGACATCACATCGTATCAGTAGTAGGTGCCGGGCTTCTGTTCGGCATCGGATACGGAATCTTTGATGCCAACAACATGCCCATCCTTTGCCAGTTTGTATCCGCGAAACAACGTGCCACAGCCTACGGCATCATGAATATGACCGGGGTGTTTGCCGGAGCTTTCATCACCGACCTGCTCGGACAATGGAGCGATGGCGGAAATCTGGGACTGGGATTTGCCATGCTTGCCATCATCGTGGCGGCCGCCCTGTGCGCACAACTTTATTTTCTGCGTCCGAAAACAGACAATGTGGAATAAACAACAATTGAACCAAACTTTAATTTGAATACACACCATGAAGAAATTAATCTCCTTATTTATCGGATTCGTTTCATTCATCAGCCTGCAAGCATCCGATACAGTCTTTGTGAAAGCATCTCAAGTGCCTATTCTGATAGAAAGACACGACAACGTGTTGCTCTATATGCGTCTGGACGCAAGACAGACAAAGACACTGGACAATGTCACCCTTACTTTCGACAAGGGAGGGGACCTGTCGCAAATCAAATCAGTAAAGCTGTACTACAGCGGGACCGAGGCCCCACAAGACAGAGGGAAAAAACGTTTTGCCCCCGTGGAATATATATCGAGCCACAATCCAGGCCATACACTGGCGGCCAATCCTTCGTATTCCATCAAGAAGTCAGAAGCCACTCCTACTGCAAACACAGTCACACTGGAAGGGAAGCAGAAACTGTTCCCCGGATATAACTTTTTCTGGGTCAGCATAGAGATGAAACCTTCCGCACCGCTGGATACAAAAATCAGTGCTGAAATCACCCGAATAAAAGGAGACGGAGAAACAATTCCTGTCAAGAATACAGATGAACGTGCAGTCGTAAGAAGAATGGGGGTAGGTGTCCGCCACGCCGGAGATGACGGCTCGGCAGCTTTCCGCATACCCGGACTGGTCACGACCAACAAGGGTACTCTGCTAGGTGTATATGATGTTCGCTACAACAGCAGCGTCGACCTGCAGGAACATATTGACATAGGTCTTAGCAGAAGTACAGACGGTGGAAAGACATGGGAAAAGATGCGCCTTCCCTTATCGTTTGGCGAATATGACGGACTTCCGTCTGCACAGAACGGTGTAGGCGACCCGTCCATTCTGGTTGACACGAAAACAAATACCGTATGGATTGTAGCTGCATGGACCCACGGAATGGGGAACCAACGTGCATGGTGGAGTTCACATCCGGGAATGGACCTGAACCATACCGCCCAACTGGTAATGGCGAAAAGTACCGATGACGGAAAGACCTGGTCAGCCCCGATAAACATTACAGAACAGGTGAAGCTCCCGGAATGGTATTTCCTGCTCCAAGGACCGGGAAGAGGCATCACCATGGACGACGGTACACTGGTATTCCCCATTCAGTTCATCGACAAGACACGCATCCCCAATGCAGGCATCATGTACAGTAAAGACCGAGGAAAAACATGGGCCATCCACAACCATGCCCGTACCAACACGACAGAAGCACAGGTGGCCGAACTTGAGCCTGGAACCCTGATGCTCAACATGAGAGACAACCGCGGCGGAAGCCGGGCCGTATATACCACTGACGATTTGGGAAAAACATGGAAAGAACATGAGTCCTCGCGTACAGCCCTGATAGAACCGGTCTGCATGGCCAGCCTTATCAGTGTAAAAGCCAAAGACAATGTATTGGGAAAAGATTTGCTGATTTTCTCTAACCCCAACACCACAAATGCCCGGAAAGACATTACAATCAAAATCAGTCTGGACGGAGGCAAGACTTGGAAACCGGAGCATCAGCTTCTTCTTGACGAAGGATACAATTGGGGATATTCATGCCTCACGATGATTGACAAGGAAACAATCGGAATACTCTATGAAAGCAGCGTAGCCCACATGACTTTCCAAAGCATCAAGCTGAAAGACATAATCAAATAATACGGAAACAACCGGAAAATCAGGATTCTGAAAAGAGAGAGCGTACGACACGCTCTCTTTTTTTATTCATTCACAAGAAAACCAGGCCCACCGCACACCAGAGTCATGTTTTTTCACTATATTTGTGTGGGAACATTTTTAATCCGCCATAACCATGAAAAAACAGGCAAACTATATTAAACGCATCGAGATTAAAGGTTTGTGGGGCCGCAAGGACATTTCGTGGAACCTACGTCCGGATGTGAACATCCTAAGCGGAGTGAACGGAATAGGAAAAAGCACCATTCTCAATAATTCTGTCAGCAGTCTGAGCCTGCTGGAAGGGGGAGCGCTGAAGAACGGAGTACAACCGGGTGTGTCGTTCATCTTCTCACCTGAGGACGCCACATATATTCATTTTGATGTCATACGCAGTTTCGACCGCCCGCTGCTCAATTCTGAACTGCTGGGAAAAATCGGGAACCAGAAAGTGAAAACCGAACTTGACTGGCAACTCTACCAACTGCAGAGACGCTATCTGGACTATCAGGTGAATGTCGGAAACCGCATTATCGACCTGCTGACAAGCGGAAATCCGGACAACCAGACAAAAGCGACGGAAGTGTCACGCCCGAAAACAAAATTCCAAGACCTTGTCGACGACCTGTTCAGTGAGACTGGAAAGAAAATCATCCGGAAAAGTAACGAGATCCAGTTTGAACAGGACGGGGACATCCTGTCTCCTTACCAACTCTCGTCCGGCGAGAAACAAATGCTCGTCATCCTCCTTACCGTACTGGTACAGGACAATCAGGCTTACACCTTGTTCATGGACGAACCGGAAATCTCGCTCCACGTGGAATGGCAGCAACGCCTGATCTCACTCATACGCGAACTGAATCCGAACGTACAGATCATTCTGTCCACACACTCCCCGGCACTTATCATGAACGGCTGGATTGACGCTGTAACAGAAGTCAGTGATATAACTGTCCACTAAAAACCAAACGGCTATGGGAAAAAGACTCACAGAAAACCTTTCTTCCCTCTATATTGGCGCGGCCAACAAACTGAAGCCGAAACGGGCGAGACGAAAGATTGTAGCCTACGTAGAAAGTTATGAGGACATCTCTTTCTGGCGCGCACTACTTTCAGAATATGAAGACAACACACGCTATTTCGAGGTAATGCTGCCTTCGCAAACATCGCTGGCCAAAGGAAAGAAAACGGTATTGATGAACCAACTGGGAAAACAGTTGGGAGAGAATATGATTGCCTGCGTAGACAGTGACTACGATTACCTGCTTCAAGGATGTACGAACACTTCACGCTACATGTTGGAAAATCCTTACGTAATCCAGACCTACGCATACGCCATTGAGAATTACCACTGCTATGCGGAAGGACTGCACGATGTATGCGTAATGGCCACCCTGAACGACCATAAGGTCATTGATTTTCCGGCGTTCATGAAACTTTATTCACAGATAGCCTATCCACTGTTCATCTGGTCCATCTGGTTCTACCGGCGGCATAACCTTTCGGAATTTTCTTTGTTGGATTTCTGCTCTTATGTAAAGCTGGAACATGTGAATACAGTCCATCCGGAAAAGTCGCTGGAAATAATGGCCAAAAAAGTTAACCGGAAGCTACGCGATTTGGAGCACAGACATTCCAAGGCAAAACCTGAAATAGAAGCCATGAAAAAAGAGCTGAGAGGACTGGGGGTCCACCCTGAGAACACATATATGTTCATTCAGGGACATCATATTATGGATAACGTTGTCATGCGTCTGCTGATTCCGGTATGCACCATTCTTAGAAGAGAACGGGAACAGCAGATCCACGATCTGGCCCTTCACAGCATGCAGCTGCAAAACGAGCTGACAAGCTATCAGCGTAGCCAGATCAATGTAGAACTGGTCATCCACCGCAACACAAATTATACAAATTCGCCGCTCTATCAGATGATCAGGAACGATGTGGAGAGATTTCTGAAAATCATCAAATGATTTGCAGCTTCCCCTAACAAGAATAGGAAACTCCCTAACGACAAATAGGGAGTTTCATCTTGTAAGGGGATTTCCATTCCTCTATTTTTGCAATACAAACTTCAGACAAGACTTGTCTGGCAAAAACAGGAATCATGAAAACAAAAGTTTTTTTACTTGGCATTCTGGCCACATGCCTGAGCATCGTTCCGGCATCGGCATACGGGTTGGGCGACATTCGGGTCAACGCACGGTTCATGACAGACCGTATGGCCTTCGAATTACATCTTAACACCAACCAATACAACGACCTGTATGAAATCAATTATGATTTCTTCAACAGCATCAACCCCTATATTGCAGAAATAGCCATCGCCAACGTGGATGCCATGAATACCTACTACCGTTATCTGGATATCCGGAACGATGACCTGCGCTGGGTGTTGACCAGTGCGGAATATGCACGCTTCATCACACTGGAATATTTCTTCCGGCCACTCTACACGATGAACAACGTATGTTATCTGCACATCTACAAAATCTACCCCAACCGCACCTTTTTCTATTACAAGCCTCCAAGACACTATCTGACCTACCGTGGAGGACACTGCAGAGTACATTTCAGAGGAAAAAGCTATTACCGGCAAATATTCCCGAAAAAGTATCACCATCCGGTTTATCCGCAAGCATGTCATGCGCACCCACAGGGAGCGTATCCAAAACCAGGGCACGCCAACACGGCACCGCATAAAAATCCCGGCTATCGGTTCAGTCCAGTCGACCACCGTCCGACCGGAACGGGACCTCACACTTCGGTACCGCACAAACCTGTAAGACCGGAAAGCGGAAAGCCTGGTATGTCGAAACCGGACAAGAACCAGCATATCCGGCCCCATGCCCCGGCAGTGAAACCATATCACGGAAAAACGGACATCACAAAACCGGGAAAGCCAGCATCCCCAAACCCGTCCGCACAAAAACGCCCCAACGTGCGGAAAAGCCAACCTTCAGGCAAACATTCCATACGTCAGGGCCAATCGTCCCGTCAAGCCAACCGTTCGGAAGCCAGACAATTATGATCGGGAAAGGCGGATGCCTCCCTCTTCAAGCACAATCAGACGCTTCTTGTAGAGGTCGCCGACCGCCTTCTTGAATATTTTCTTACTCACACCGAAAGTTCCATAAATGATCTCCGCATCGGTCTTGTCATTGATCGAAGTATATCCGCCATGATCTTTAATGAACTGAAGCAATTTTCCAGAGAAATCACCCACCTGGTGCGCTCCGGCTTTCTGCAACTCCAGATCTATCTTTCCGTCGGGGCGCACCTGCTTGATATAGGCAGGAAGCTTCATACCGATCTCAAGCGGCTGGAAGATCTCATTGTGATAAATCATGCCGCCAAATTTATTGTCCACAATCACCTTATAGCCCAAATCGGTACGTTGCCAGATCATAACATCCACTTCCTCGCCAGACTGATAATCCGGCATCTCGTCCGAAAGATACTTTTCGACCTTTGCCGTAGCCATGATGCGGAAACTCTCCTCATCCAGCTCCACATACACCACATACCTGTGACCTTTCTGCATCTTCACCTTCTGCTCGCGGAAAGGAATAAACAGATCCTTCATCAGTCCCCAATCCAGAAAAGCACCGTACTGGTTCACCCATGCCACCTCAAGGCATGCAAAGTCGCCCACCTGCGCATAAGGCTCAAGTGTAGTGGCCACCAGACGTTCATCCATATCCAGATAGATGAACACATTCAGCATATCCCCGACCACACATCCTTCAGGCACATATCTTTTAGGAAGCAGAATCTCGCCATCCTCATCTCCATCGAGATACACACCGAAATCCACTTCCTTCACAACTGTCAACTGGTTATACCGTCCTAATCTTATATGACTCATAAATCTTCTGTTTTTATTTTTCCGTCAATAATATGTATTTTCCTGTCTGTGCTCGAAGCCAGCCCCTCATCGTGTGTCACAATCACAAATGTCTGTCCAAGCTTGTCGCGCAAGTCAAAGAACAGCTGATGCAGCTCCTCCTTGTTCTGCGTATCAAGACTCCCCGAAGGCTCATCGGCCAACACTACCGAAGGATGGTTGACCAAAGCCCTTGCCACCGCCACACGCTGCTTCTCTCCTCCCGACAACTCCGCCGGTTTATGCGAGGCACGTTCCTGCAACCCCATCATCTCCAGAAGTTCCATCGCACGCTTACGGGCACTTGCAGCCGAATCCCCTCTGATCAATGCGGGAATCGTCACATTCTCAAGTGCGGTAAACTCCGGCAACAACTGATGGAATTGAAACACGAAACCGATCTCCTTGTTCCGGAAAGCGGACAGTCGGCTTTCATTCAACCTGCTCACCTCAGTACCGTTCAGCACCAACCGACCCGAATCCGGTTTGTCGAGCGTGCCCATTATCTGAAGAAGAGTGGTCTTTCCCGCACCACTGGGCCCCACAATGCTCACAATCTCTCCCTTACCGATGGTCAGGTCTATTCCCTTCAACACCTGCAAGGGACCGAAACTTTTTGTTATTCCTTCCAATTCTATCATGCTCTGAACCTTTCATTAATGACCGACATCCTGATATGCACGTCAATCAGATCTTGCGTATCACATATTCCGCCAGATAACATCCGAATACGGCAGGCATATAACTTACCGTTCCCGCCGTAGACTTCTTATTGGCTTCTCCCTCCACCAGAAGCACGGCATCCGCATCGGCCTGCTCGGTGCTGAACACTACCGGCAGTTTCCGTTTCATACCCATCTTCTGCAACCGTTTTCTCACCGCCTTGCTCAATCCGCAATGATACGTTTCCCACAGATCGGCAAAACGGATCTGGGTAATATCCTTCTTCGCCCCCGCTCCCATACTGCTCACAATCCTTATCCCTCTCCGCAAGGCATGATAGATAAGATAACATTTCGGAGCGACCGTATCGATGGCATCGACTATAAAATCAAATCTTGCACCATCAAGCAGTTCCGGAATGGCCTCATCTTTCAGATAGACCGGAAGCACCTTCAAATCGAGTTCCGGATTTATATCCATAAAACGTTCAGCCAACACTTCCGCTTTCGGACGACCTATCACAGAGTGAGTCGCCGGCAGCTGACGGTTGATATTAGTCGGCTGCACCACGTCCGCGTCAACAATTGTCATTTTTCCGACTCCGGCCCGACAAATCATCTCCGCCGCATACGCGCCTACACCGCCCAGCCCGACCACAAGCACATGGGCATTTCTCAAGCGTTCCATTTTTTCCTTACCCAACAGCAGTTCCGTACGCTGCCGCCATTCATTGTCATTCACACTCATGAATCTTTTTTGAACCATTTGTAGAACCAATTGCCCACCTTATCATAATACTGGGTTTCCGCCCAACCGCGTGGATCGGCAAACGACAACGCCTCGTTCGGATCTCCCTTCTGGTCGGGATAGAGCAACATGATACTGTTATTGTTGAAATATCGTGAAATCTGCACAGGCAGACGCTCAAACGAAGAATCGTAAGAGATAGAGCCTCTCCGGGCACTGACAATTACCAGCAAATGGTCATAATTCACCTGTCCGGTAATAATCAACAGATCATCCCAATTGTCAAGTTCCTGAAACTCCGTCATCACGTCCTTATGTCTCTTCTGGATATATCCTTTGATATAGCCCAATGTCTGCGAATGCGCGAAAAAATGCAGACGGCATCCCAGCTGGGAACTCATGCGGCACAACTGGGTGATCCATTTCACGAAACCATGCTCAAACTCCGCTTTCGGAGGAACCGCCACGATGATGCGCCGCAACGTGTTGACCGGCATCAGAAACCGTGCGATCATCACCTGTCGGTACGTACTTTTCAGCAAGTCCTCCGTCAGGTTGCCGAAGAAAGAGTCCACAATACTCACTTTATGGTGCAGACCTATAATAATGGTAGTAGCCTCCACCTCCTTGGCGGTATGCAGGATACCCGTCGCGATATTCAGGTCAAACCGGCTGAGAGTTTTCAACGAGATATTGGCCGACGCGGCAATCTGCCCCGCACGCTCCAGATTCCTCTTCCCCTTCATTTCCAGTCTGACCGAATCATTGTTGTCGTTAATCACGTTCAGCGCATAAAGATTGTCGGCATGTTTCTCGTTCCTTACCACCAGAGCAAGTTGCATCAGACACTCCAGCGTGTCGGGATTGGCCACAGGAATCAGGAACCGCTCCTTCTCATATTCCTTTTCCTCATCCACCTCCACATCATCCATCACGATACGCTTGGCCGCATGTTCCGTCATGAACGAACTCACCACACAAGTCACCAGTATCAACAGGATGGTTCCGTTGAGCACATCCTCATTCAGCAGCCTCTCGCCGTTCGGCTGAATGATTCCATACCCCACCAGCACTGCGGCCAGCGTGGCGGCAGCCTGCGCATTGCTCAATCCGAACATCAGTTCCCTTTCCACCGGCCTCATCCGGTAAATCTTCTGAGTAAGCCATGAAGCGATCCATTTGCCCGACAAAGCGACCACAATCATCACCGAAGCCACTTTTATCGAATCAATATGGCCGAACAGTACATTCACGTTGATCAGCATACCGACACCTATCAGGAAATAGGGAATGAACAGGGCATTACCCACAAACTCCAGATGACTCATAAGCGGAGACACATGAGGGATAAGACGGTTCAGCACCAGTCCTACGAGAAACGCACCGAGAATGCCTTCCATACCAATCAGCTCCATCAACGCCGCGCCAAGAAACATCATGGCCAGCACAAAGATGTACTGCACCACCTGGTCGCTGTAACGCCGGAAAAACCAGCGCCCTATCTTCGGGAAAGTCACCATGATCAGCGCGCTGAGCACCACCACCTTCAGAATCATCCATACCACAAACATGTCGGAAGTCTCTCCCTTATACATGCCGGCAATCACCGCCAGCACCAGCAAGGTAAGTGTATCAGTCACCGCAGTTCCTCCCACCGCTATTCCTACCGCACGCTGACGGTTGATACCATAACGGATTACGATGGGATAGGCTATCAAGGTATGTGAGGCATACATGCTGGCCAGCAGCACGGAGGTGACAAGCGTATAGTCAAGCAGATGCAGGTTTGTCCAGATTCCGATGCCCAACGGGATAATAAACGCCAGCAACCCCAGCACGATAGCCTTCGTGCGGATGCTCTTGAAATCTTCCATGTTCATTTCAAGCCCCGCCAGAAACATGATATAATACAACCCCACCTTGCCGAACAGCTCGAAACTGCTGTCACGTACCAGAATATTGAAGCCATGCTCCCCCACCACGATACCCGCCAGAATCATTCCGATAATGTGCGGAATACGCAGACGCTCCAGCAGAATCGGCGCGAACAAGATGATGACCAACACCAAAAAGAATATCCAGGTCGGGTCAGTCACGGGAAGATTTATGTCGAAATCAACTAAATCAAGCAATTCTTTCATAAGACACGGAGGGGCTATATCTTTTCTTTCGGGCACAAAAATACGAAAAAAGTTCCGCATTTTCTCCACCGTATTTCAAAATGTTTTAATTTTGCAGATTAATGAAAGCTGACACTTTTTGCCACACTCTTTCCGGAAGAGAAAACAGAAAGACAAAGAAACGCCGCATTCCGGAACTTTATGAAATCCGAAAGTCACATTTCACACAATTGTCTCATGAAACGTTCCGGAAAAGGGGAAAAGAGTGACAGACCAAACTTGCGGAAATATTAACAACAAATAAATTTACAGAAAGATGAAAGTAGCAATTGTAGGCGCGAGCGGTGCCGTAGGACAGGAGTTCCTGCGTGTACTCGATGAAAGGAATTTCCCGATTAATGAATTGTTGTTGTTCGGCTCCACACGCAGTGCGGGACGGAAATATACATTCAGAGGAAAAGAAATCGAAGTGAAGCTTCTGCAGCACAACGATGACTTCAAAGGTGTGGACATTGCATTCGCTTCAGCCGGAGCAGGTACATCCAGAGAATTTGCCGACACAATCACGAAACACGGCGCCGTGATGATCGACAATTCCAGCGCGTTCCGCATGGAAGAGGACATTCCGCTGGTAGTACCCGAAGTGAATCCGGACGATGCGCTGAACCGTCCGCGGAACATTATCGCCAACCCGAACTGTACGACCATCCAGATGGTGGTGGCCCTGAAAGCCATCGAGAATCTGACCCACATCAAGCGTGTGCATGTGTCCACCTATCAGGCAGCCAGCGGCGCGGGTGCGGCAGCCATGGACGAGCTTTACGAGCAATATCGCCAGGTGTTGGCCGGCGAGCCTGTCACCGTGGAGAAATTTGCCTATCAGCTTGCCTTCAACCTGATTCCGCAGATTGACGTATTCACCGACAACGGATATACAAAAGAGGAAATGAAGATGTATAACGAGACGCGCAAGATCATGCATTCTGACGTAAAAGTCAGCGCAACCTGTGTGCGTGTGCCAGCCCTCCGCTCTCATTCGGAAAGTATCTGGGTGGAGACGGAACGTCCCGTATCGGTGGAAGAGGCACGCGAAGCCTTCGCCCACGGTGACGGTCTTGTACTGATGGACAACCCGGAAAAGAAAGAATACCCGATGCCGCTGTTCCTTGCCGGAAAGGATCCTGTCTACGTAGGACGTATCCGCAAGGATATGGCCAACGAGAACGGACTGACTTTCTGGATTGTGGGCGACCAGATCAAGAAGGGTGCCGCACTGAATGCCGTACAGATAGCGGAATACCTGATCAAAGTGAAAAACATCTGACCGGAAGTGTGAAAGAACAAGACAAACGGACCGGCCGGTTGTCTGAAAAAACTGTAGTGTATCAAATAAGTCAACACAAATTATTTAGTACACTACAGTTTTTTTATTGCCTGCTTCTTTGCAAGTCTAAAAATCACATCGGATAACTGACTTCATTGATGACTTTGCCACCTTTCAGACGGATCCATGTACGGAAACCGCGTTCGCCTTCCCTCAGTTCGATGACACGGGCACCGTTTCCTCCAGGAATGTCATTATACACCGTGTTTCCACCCGTGTAGCGGCCATAACCCAGCATGATGCCATACCAGTTCACCACATAATCGTTCACATGGTCATGCCCCACGAAAGTGGCCATCACATCTCCGGCCTCCAACATCGCCGTAAACAGCCCCGTATTCAATGCCGGCGCACACGCCCTCTCTTTCCGTGTACCTATCAGCAGCGCATTCTCGTCCTGAGCGGCCTGATTATATTCAGGAACGGGGATATGAAAGAATGCCAACGCGGGCAAGGGAACCCCACCGTTCCGCGTCGTGAAACCCACACTCTCCTTCCGGTACCATTCTATCTGGTCGGGTTTGATCCAGTCATATCCTTTCACTTCTTTCCGGCCCGAATACGCATGACTGTCGAACACATAGATGACGGCCGCATCTTTCGTGCCGTCAGAAGAACGGACCGGAAGAATGAAATTCGTCACCCCCGAAATACCGTCCACGGTTCCGGTCATATTGCCCGGCTTGCCCTTGAGATATTCACTCAACTGTCCGCGGGTCATATCCTGCTCGTCATCATGATTTCCCCAAGTTACGGCAAAGGGAATGCCGCGTGAAACAGCCGGCTCAAGGGCCCGGTCAAGGGCCTCCGAAGCCGGTTTGGCATACACCAGGTCGCCCGTATACATCACAAAATCCGGCTTCTCGGCATCCAGCACCTCGTTCATGCGTTCTGCCGCTTCCTCACTGGCCGGATTCCCCGGTTTCCAATGCACATCGGTAAACTGTACAATCTTGATCTTTCCGTCCGCGCCGAACTTCAGTTCCTGTGCGCGCATCCCCATGCCCCCTACAAGAAGGAGAGCCACCACGCAAAACAATTTTCTCATATATTTTTCAGTGTTAAAGTATTATAGCCGTAAAGCATTAAAGCGCATGGCACCGGCAACCCCTTTATAGAATCCACGCTTTCCCACCGTATCGTTTTATCCATGCACCTGCTGCTTATCATAATAAGGCAGACAAAGCCGCTCCACGCGACAAAGGTAATCCGAAAAGATTACATCCCTGTCACAATCATGCGACAAAATATGATGCCAATCCAAAAAATTCGTATATTTGCTCTCGAAGGCTTTCTTGTCCGAACATTATATAAATCTGAATATCATCAAAAAAACACAGAATTATGGCAGATAGTAAAGAAAAACTTTTTTCGGATTTTCCGCCCGTGTCCACACAGGAATGGATGGACAAGATCATGGTAGACCTGAAAGGGGCCGACTATGAGAAAAAACTGGTGTGGAGAACCAACGAAGGCTTTAAGGTGAAACCTTTCTACCGGCAGGAAGACCTGGAAGGACTCAACACCACCGAAGGACTTCCGGGCGAGTTTCCCTACATCCGGGGAAACAAGAAAAATGACAACACGTGGTATATCCGTCAGGACATCCGGGTGGACGATGCGAAAGAGGCCAATGCCAAAGCGCTCGACATTCTGAACAAGGGCGTGGACTCGCTGGGCTTCTCCGTGAAAAAAACGGACCTCAGCGAAGAGTTTGTCCGCACTCTGCTCGACGGAATCTGCTGCGACTGCATCGAGCTGAACTTCTCCACCTGCCAGCGCCACACGCTGATGCTGGCAAAGCTCCTGACCGGATATTTCAAGGAAAAAGGATACGACCCTGAACGGATTCACGGCTCGCTCAACTTCGACCCTATCAGCAAAATGCTGCAGAAAAGAAAGGATGTGAGCGGAGTCATCGCATTCGGGAAAGACCTCATCGACACATTGAAGGACTATCCCCACTTCCGCTGCATGGCAGTCAACTCGCTGATGCTGAACAATTCGGGAGCCTATATCTATCAGGAACTGGGCTATGCGCTGGCATGGGGCAATGAATACCTGCGCCAGATGACCGAAGCGGGAGTTCCGGCAGAGCTGGCCGCAAGAAAAATCAAGTTCAATTTCGGAATCAGCTCCAACTATTTCATGGAAATAGCCAAGTTCCGTGCCGCACGTATGCTTTGGGCGGACATTGCGGCACAATACCAGCCTGAACATCAGGACGCGTGCATGATGAACACCCATGCGGAAACGTCCTCATTCAACCTGACACTATTCGACTCATACGTCAACCTGCTCCGCACACAGACCGAGACCATGAGCGCGGCCATCGCCGGAGTGGACTCCATCACGGTAACTCCTTTCGACAAAGTATATGAAACGCCGAATGACTTCTCCGAACGTCTGGCACGCAACCAGCAGCTCCTGCTGAAAGAAGAGTCGCACTTCAACCGCATTGTGGACGCGGCGGCGGGTTCCTATTACATCGAGAACCTGACGGCATCCATCGCCAAAGAGGCATGGAAGCTCTTCCTGCAGGTGGAAGACGAAGGCGGTATGCTGGAAGCGGTAAAGGCAGGCACCGTGCAGGAAGCGGTGAACGCCAGCAACAAGGCCCGTCATGAAGCGGTATCCCGACGGAAAGAAATCCTGCTGGGCACCAACCAATATCCGAACTTCAACGAGTTGGCAGGAGAAAAGGCACCGCTGGCCCAGACATGCGGCTGCGGAGGAGGAAAAGACCATCAGCATACACACGAATGCGAGAAACCCTTCCCGACCCTCCACACGGACCGTGCCGCCAGCGAGTTCGAGTCACTCCGTCTGGAAACGGAGCATTCGGGCAAGCGTCCGAAAGCGTTCATGCTGACCATCGGCAACCTGGCCATGCGTCAGGCACGTGCCCAGTTCTCGTGCAACTTCCTGGCCTGCGCGGGCTATGAGGTAATCGACAACCTGGGATTCCCGTCGGTGGAAGAAGGAGTGGAAGCAGCAATCAAGGCAAAGGCCGACATTGTGGTGCTCTGCTCCAGCGACGACGAGTATGCGGAATATGCCGTTCCGGCCTTCAAGGCTCTCGGCGGACATGCGATGTTCATCGTGGCCGGTGCTCCGGCATGCATGGAAGAGCTGAAAGCCGCCGGCATCGAGCACTTCATCCACGTGCGCTGCAACGTCCTGGAAACCCTGCGTGAGTTCAACAAACAATTACTGTAACATTCAATTGAACGCAGAGACACAGAGGCACAGAGCTTTTCTTTTTTGAGTTTTAAAAGAGACATGGAGAACAAATACAACATTTACAACACGATAAGCCGGGAAATTATCGGAGCGGCAATAGAAGTACACAAAGAGTTAGGCCCCGGATTGCTGGAATGCGTGTATGAAACATGTCTCATCAGAGAACTTCAAAGAAAAGGCCTGGAAGTGAAAAGCCAAGTACCTGTCCCTTTATTCTACAAGGGAGAAAAACTTGACAAAGAGTTCCGGCTAGACCTTTTGGTAGAGGACAAAGTGGTCGTTGAACTGAAAGCGATAGACGAAATCAAGGATATACACGAAGTGCAACTGGTCACTTATCTGAAACTGACCGGAAAGAAATTAGGATTACTGATTAATTTCAATGTTCCGGTCTTGAGCAAAGGTATCCGACGAAGAATAAACGGACTTTAATCTTTCTCTGCAGACTCGGCCACTAAAAAATCCTCTGCGATTTAGCGTCTCTGCGTTCAAAAAAAATAAGACTATGAAACCGAACTTTAAAGACATTGACATATTTGCCGGGTTCCATCCCCAGAACGGGAAGGAATGGCAAGCGACCAACGGCATCACCGCCAACTGGAACACACCTGAACAGATTCAGGTGAAACCCGTGTACACGAAAGAAGACCTCGAAGGAATGGAACATCTGGACTATGCCGCCGGAATCCCTCCTTATCTGAGAGGACCCTACTCCATGATGTACACTTTCCGCCCGTGGACTATCCGCCAGTATGCCGGATTCTCCACCGCGGAAGAGTCGAACGCATTCTACCGCCGTAACCTGGCTTCCGGACAGAAAGGACTGTCGGTCGCCTTCGACCTTCCGACACACCGTGGATACGACCCCGACCATCCGCGTGTGGTAGGCGATGTGGGCAAGGCCGGAGTGTCCATCTGCTCGCTCGACAACATGAAGGTGCTCTTCGACGGAATCCCCTTGAACAAGATGTCCGTGTCAATGACCATGAACGGAGCGGTGCTTCCCGTCATGGCATTCTACATCAACGCGGGACTGGAACAGGGCGCCAAACTGGAAGAAATGGCCGGAACCATCCAGAACGACATCCTGAAGGAATTCATGGTGCGGAACACCTATATCTATCCGCCCGCCTTCTCCATGAAAATCATCTCGGACATCTTTGAATACACCTCACAGAAGATGCCGAAATTCAACTCCATCTCCATCTCGGGCTACCACATGCAGGAAGCCGGGGCTACGGCCGACATCGAACTGGCCTACACGCTGGCCGACGGACTGGAATACCTGCGCGCGGGAATCGCCGCGGGAATCGACATCGACGCGTTCGCGCCCCGCCTGTCCTTCTTCTGGGCCATCGGCATGAACCACTTCATGGAAATCGCCAAAATGCGTGCCGCACGTATGCTGTGGGCGAAAATCGTGAAACAGTTCAATCCGAAGAACCCGAAATCGCTGGCGTTGCGCACCCACTCGCAGACCTCGGGATGGTCGCTCACCGAACAGGATCCGTTCAACAACGTGGGACGTACCTGCATCGAGGCGATGGCCGCCGCACTAGGACACACGCAGTCACTGCACACCAACGCGCTGGACGAAGCCATTGCCCTGCCGACGGACTTCTCCGCACGTATCGCACGCAACACGCAGATTTACATCCAGGAAGAGACTCAGGTATGCAAGAACGTGGACCCGTGGGCAGGCTCCTACTATGTGGAGTCGCTGACCAACGAACTGGCACACAAGGCATGGGAGCATATCCAGGAAATCGAGAAACTGGGCGGAATGGCCAAGGCCATCGAGACAGGCATTCCCAAGATGCGTATCGAGGAAGCCGCCGCACGCACCCAGGCACGTATCGACTCGGGAGAACAGACCATTGTGGGCACCAACAAATACCGCCTGGAGAAAGAAGACCCGATTGACATTCTGGAAGTGGACAACACCGCCGTGCGCCAGGAACAGATCGAGAACCTGCGCCGCCTGAAAGAAGGCCGCAACCAGGCCGAGGTGGACAAGGCACTGGAAGCCATCACCGAATGCGCCCGTACCGGCAAGGGCAACCTGCTGGAACTGGCCGTAGAGGCGGCACGTGTACGCGCCACATTGGGAGAAATATCCGACGCCTGCGAAAAAGTAGTAGGACGTTATAAAGCAGTAATCAGAACCATATCAGGAGTGTATTCATCAGAAAGTAAAAAGGATGCAGATTTCGCCAAGGCTTGCGAACTGACCGAAGAATTTGCGAGGAAAGAAGGTCGCCGTCCGCGTATCATGATCGCCAAGATGGGACAGGACGGACACGACCGGGGTGCCAAAGTGGTGGCGACCGGTTTCGCCGACTGCGGTTTCGACGTGGACATGGGACCCTTGTTCCAGACTCCGGAAGAAGCCGCGCGCGAAGCGGTGGAAAACGACGTGCATGCGGTAGGGGTTTCTTCTCTGGCCGCAGGCCACAAGACACTGATTCCGCAGATCATGGAAGAGCTGAAGCGCATGGGACGCGAGGACATTCTGGTGTTCGCCGGCGGCGTCATCCCTCCGCAAGACTACGATTTCCTCTACAAGGCAGGAGTGGTGGCCATCTTCGGACCGGGCACTTCGGTAGCGAAATGCGCGTGTCAGGTGATGGACATCCTGCTTGACTCGGAAGAGGAATGATATTCCCCACACAAAGGCACGAGGACACAAAGAAAAGCGGCAGCGAAGCTCCTGTGTCTTTGTGCCTTTTTGTTTTTGCCTGATTTTTATCCCAATCCACATGTTTATGAAAAAGCTTACCTTCATCTTCTGCCTGCTTCTGGCCTGTGCCGGACTGCACTCCCGGACCTTATCCGACAAAGGCGCGTTCCGCCAATGGCAAGACAACAAATACTCCATGTTCATCCATTTCGGATTATACTCCGAGCTGGGAGGAGTATGGAACGGACAGCCAGTAAGGCAAGGCTATAGCGAACAGATCATGGCTTTCGCCCCTATCCCGAAACTGGAATACGAGACGCTCGCAGCACGGTTCAACCCGACACGGTTCAACGCCGATTCCATTGCGGCCTTGGCCAAACGCGCAGGCATGCGCTCCATTGTGCTCACCAGCAAGCATCACGACGGATTCTGCCTGTTCCGCACCTCCACCACTGACTACAATTCATACGACGCCTCCCCGTGCAAACGCGACTTCGTGAAAGAAATGGCGGATGCGTGCAAACGTGCCGGACTGCACTTCGGCCTCTATTATTCACTCATTGACTGGCATTACCCGTACGCGTCTCCCATGTCGCCCCATAATGCGGATTTCATCACAGAGAGACACCACGAATATTCCAAGGCACAATTGAACGAGCTTCTCACCCGATACGGTCCCGTCTCGGAACTCTGGTTCGATATGGGAGCCAACACACCGACGCAAAGCAAGGAACTGTATGAACTGGTACACCGCCTCCAACCCGACTGTATGGTGAGCGGACGACTGGGAAACGACCAGTACGACTTCTGCGTGATGGGCGACAACCAATATCCGGGGGCCACCCTGCAGACTCCATGGCAGACCGCCGCCTCCATGTTCGACGAGACCTGGAGCTACCGGTCATGGCAGGAACGGGGAAAAGTGTGCGACAAGGTGAAAGAAAAGACCCGTAACCTGATCGACGTGGTCTCCCACGGCGGAAACTTTCTGCTGAACATCGGTCCTGACGGAAACGGGAATGTAGTACCCTTCGAGAAGGAAGTCCTGGAGAACATAGGAAAATGGCTCCGCCAGTACGGGTATGCCGTGTACGGGAGCAGGCCCTCTCCTTTTCAGACGGACTTCGGATGGGGGGCGGTGACCCGGAACGGAAAGCGTCTGTATCTCTTCCTGTCGGGCGAATACCCGGAAAACGGGAAAATCACATTCGACATGCCCGGATATACCCTGCAGGAGGGGGACGGAAAAATGGCCACCTACCTGCAATACGGCGACCAGATCGTACTGACCGTACCGGCTTCCGCCTACAAGGACAGTGTGGTCCATGTGCTGACCCTCGATTTCGACAAGACCATCGAGCCTCTTCCCGGAAACGGTGTAAGAAGCGTCATGCTGACCTCACAGAACGCCACCCCCCTCTACAGCTATTCCTGTTTTGACTACTACAGCAACTATAAAAGCACGGTAGGATATTCCTGGAATTTCGAGCAGATCCTCCTGAAACAGCTCGACCTGATCTATACTCCACAGGAAGCGGGCAGGGAAATCGACCTGACCATTGACGACAAGACCTATACGCTGACTCTCGACAAAAAGAGACCGCAGGAAATGGAAGCGCTTCCGGGCACGGAATGGGGCGGCCTGTATCTGTGCGGCCCGGGCGGAGGCTCATTCCTGTCACCATCCACATTGAAGACAGACCGCGAGCATGCACCGGTAAGAAACGAAAAATGGGAAGTTCTCAGACAAGACAGCGGAACCATCGCCTGCGGGACGTTCGAGACCTACTACCTGATGCGGGAGATCGAATCCCCGCGGGCCCAACGGATTGTGGCGGAAGTGGGAGCCGGAAACGGTATAGAAGTATATCTGAACGGAAAATCCATCATGAAGCATCTGAATCCGTACCGCTGCACATTCAGGAAGGAACTGGTGGTCCTCCCCCTGAGAAAAGGGAACAACCAGGTGGTAGTCCGCCTCTACAACCGTTTCGAGAACCAGTCAGGCTACCTCCTTCGTCCGGCAACCCGACCGGTCGTCTACCGGCAGGAAGTCACACTCCCCGAAATTCTGAACGGAAAGTCACATACGGTAACCGTCAGGCCGCACAATCCGGTTTCCCCCCACACGGATGCCGGACTCTCGAACCTGCGCATCCGGCTCAGAAGAATCGCGATGTAGAAGAATGGGGCTGTATCAAGAATGATTTGAAACACAAAGGCACAGAGACACAGAGCTTTCTGTTTTATGGATCTGCAGAAATGCTGTCTCCGTGTCTTTGTGCCTTAATTCCTCAATAAATGGCCTCGGCGATTTTCCGCACACTGTCAGACGCCAGCAACGTGTAGAAATGAAGCCCCGGCACGCCGTGCCTGATAAGATCCTTACACTGCTCAATGCCCCACTCCACTCCTACGGCCTTCACTTCTTCGTCCGTCTTGCATTTGCGGAGTTCCGCGGCAAAAGGTTCCGGAATATCCGTGCGGAACACCTTGGGAAGAACCGTCAGCTGACTTTTCAGCACCACAGGCTTGACACCCGGAATAATCGGCACATTGATCCCCTCTTTCCGGCAACGCTCCACAAACGAATAATATTTCTCATTGTCGAAAAACATCTGGGTCACCACATAGTCGGCGCCGTTGCGCACTTTCTCTTTCAGATAGAAAATGTCCGAGTCCATATTGGGAGCCTCCTCGTGTTTTTCAGGATAGCAGGCCATGCCATACGAAAAAGGCGTCTCAATCCCCTCAATCTTCGAACCGTCGAGCGCGATTCCCTGATTGAACAGGTTGACCTGCCGCTGGAGGTCGGTGGCATGCTCATGATACAGATCCCTGTCCCTTGCCGGGATGTCCAACGACTTCGCGTCCCCACGAAGCAGCAACAGGTTTCTGATTCCCAGAAAATTCAGGTCCAGCAAGGCATATTCCGTCTCTTCCTTTGTGAATCCTTTGCAGATGATGTGCGGAACCGCCTGAATACCATACTTGTTCTGAATGGCCGCGGCCACGGCCACCGTTCCCGGACGCTTGCGCACCGTAGCCTTTTTCAGATTCCCGTCGGGCTGAGGGACATAGATTGTCTCACTATGATGCGAAGTGATGTTGATGTATTTCGGCTCAAACTCCTTCAGTTTCTCAATCACGTTATACACCTTCTGAATGCTGTTCCCCTTCAGCGGAGGCAATATCTCGAACGAAAAGACCGGACGCTGGCTGTCCTTCCTGTTTTCTATAAAATCTATAACTTTCATATCTTTTATTAATGTGTTTCTCCGCAAAGGTAACGAATCTTCAAAAAACAGGCTAATATTATCCGTCTTTTTAAACCAGGTTTCTACGGCTCTTTCATTGTAGGGGTGGACTCGTGTGTCCGCCCGGATATATTGCAGGTGTTATCGAGAATGTCTCAAAATAAAAATTGTCTGCCAAAAAGCAATGTCATCCTGAGCGGAGCGAAGAAACAACGTTCGATGAAGTCAATCTCGTGTGCATTGGCTTGTGTTTTCGAGATCCTTCACTCCGCTCAGGATGACAAAATGAAAGTGGATTTTTATTTTGGATTACTTTATTCCCAGACAGTAATTAATCAGCAGGAGCATATCGATGGTGTTGGCCGTATCAAGCTCCATCCGCCTGATGTAGTCCTTTATTTCTTCTTTGTGCGAGGGGAAAAGCTTCTGCAGATCCTTTACCCTTTTTATCTTTTTCTGCTTTCCGTTTATGCTGATGTAATAGGTGTTGTCGCTCTTACGGGTGTAGACATCCGTGTTCTTCGCGCTCTGATTCTGGTAGGGGGTGTACTTTTCCGTCCCGTAAAGTCCCAGATTGGTCATCTTCAACGTGTACACGCTGCCTTGGGTCACCATGCCCAAGGCTCCTCTGGAACCGATGTTCACGTCCTTCAGCAGCCAGTCCACATAGATGACGCCGTTCTTGGCGTTCACCACCTCCCGGAAGCCCTTGGCCGCAGGCACGAACTTGTGGCCCTCAATCGTGATGGTGTCCACCTGCGCGGGGTTGGTCATCTCCATCATGTCCTCCCCTTGCCGGAAATACATGGTCTTGTTGGCCGCGTCATAGTTCATCACGGCCTGGCTCGTGGTACGGTTCCTGAACTTGATCTGTGCCGTGGTGAAGCTGTCGAACAGAAAAATCCTGTGGTATTGCTGTGCATAAAGAGGCGGCAATGCCATACACAGCTGCAATACGATGAATGTAACGAGTTTTCTCATATATAAATGAAGAATTAAGAATGAAGAATGAAGAATAAAATAAATGAAGAATGAAGAGTGAAGAACAAAATAAATGAAGAATGAAAAGTGAAGAACTTAGAAATGAAATAATTTGTGTGAAATCAAGATTCTTCATTTCTCGCTTTTCATTTTATAAAATTCCTCATTCTTCATTCTTAATTCTTCATTTTCTAAGTTCTTCATTTATAAAAGTGTTCCGGAACCTCACGGCCCCGGAAACACCACTACTTACGTTATATGTGCTAATTTCGGATTAGCGACCGGCACCCCACGCAGGTGCATTCAAGTCAGCCCACAAACGTTCGGTTGCAAGAACCTTGTCATACAGACCGGAGGAAGTTACGGTCAGACCCTGTTCCTGATAAGCGGCTTCTCTTACGTCTGCCGAAATATCCTCATCAGTGATACCACCTGTCGGGAAACGACGGGGAATCTCACCAACCGGAACTTGTGCATAACTTGTACGCGGCAGGATATTCGAGTCGAAGCTCGGATAGCCGGAACGGCGTGCAGTCACGTACACTTCATTCGGATAGAGAGTGAAGTGGATCAGCTCCTGCAAATAGATCTTTTCCAGCTTCTCTTCCGGAGTGCCTGTAAAGGCGTACTGCGGACTTGCCAGCATGGTGTTGATCTCACCGTCTTTCAGGTCAATCTCACCTTCAAACGGGTCATAACCGAAACTGCCTTCCACATTGCTGTAGTAAGTCACCTGGTTGTCGCGTGCCAGTTCGTTGTATGACTGTACGGAGAACGAAAGCGCACGGTTGTAGTAAGTCTCGGCCTGTGCCTCGTTCCCGTTCAGCATGGCGAACTCAGCCAGATAGAGGTTCACTTCTGCCGCACTCAGATACATTCCGTACCAAGGACGGTCGATGGTTGTGTATGTGTACACATCATCCGGCAAAGTGGCGGCTTCCACCTCCTGGGCGGATGTATAATAACGCCCGATAATCATCATACGGTTCAAAGTAGAGAACACCTGATAACTTTTCGGATTCTGTCCCTTCTCATTATGCAGATAAAGTTCCTTGTCGGCATTCGGATAATTCTCGGGGAAGTACCATTTATACGCACCGCTCGCGTCATTGCCGGCGTTCCAGTCTTCCGTGATACCATAGTAACGTACCCACGGTTCGCCCGGACCACCCCAGCTTACGAAATCCTTCTTGCCGTCCGCGCCTATTGTATAATTCACATTCGCTTCGATGAAATCAGGAATTTCCAGACCTGCGTCATAATATCCCTGCACAACCTTGGAGTTCCAGTAGTTCTTGGTATAGAAGAAACGCACACGCGGGTCACGGTTGTTGACCATGAAATCAATCATCGTCTTTGTTCCCGCGCAACCGGTGAATCCGTTGCTCCAGTGATAGATACGGTCGTTCACGTATCCCTGGTCACCGGTCAGACGCACGTCGCCCTTGTGGAAACGTACATCCTCCTCCAGCGCGTCAATGTAACCGCAGGAAGCGCTCGCCACGTCAGCAGCGATCTGTTTTGCCTTCGCTTCGTTCTGTGCCAACAGACGGACAGCGATACGCAACTTCAGGGAGTTGGCGAACTTCGCCCATTTCTCCGTGTCACCGCCGTACACCACATCCTGGTTGGCCTGCATCACGATGTCAGGAGACGAGAAAGTAGTGATTGCCTCGGTCAATTCATTGATCCACAGGTCATAAAGGCTTTCCACGGTGTCGTATTCCGGAGTCAGTGTGCCACCGTAGGCACCCATACATGCTTCCGTGTAAGGAATGGAGCCGTACATGTCGGTAGCAAAAATACCTTCATAAATGCTCAGCAGCTTGGCGGCAGCCACATAACCGGCATTGGCCGCACGGTATTCATCATCCTGCAGTTCCATTTCGTGTTCCATAGCACGCAACACGCGCAACACATTGATGTACTGGCGGTTCTGGTCACCGTCAATCGTCAGGGTCAGAATGCTTTCCGAAGCACCTCCGGTAGAAAGTCCGAATCCTGCCCACTGATACTTCATCGGGGCGTTGTAGTAATATTCCAGATACGGCTGGGGGTCAAATACGTTTACAGCCTCAGCAAACAGATAAGGCACCTCGCCTTGCACCACTGCCGACGGGTCTGTATTCATCTCTGAAAAGTCATCGCGACAGCCCGTGGTGGTCAATCCCGTACCGAGGGCGATGGCTGCCAAAAGTAATTTATATGATTTCATATTCGTCATTTTTTCGTTGGTTAGAATGTAGCGTTAATGGTGAATGTATAGCTTGCCACGTACGGACTTACCGAACGGATCATAAACTGACCGGCCTGAGTACCACGGAGAGACTCCGGATTGAAGTTGTTAGGCAGGGAGTTCAGCAGATAGCCCAAGTTGCGTCCTGTTACCGACAGATTGATGCCAGACGCACCGATCTTCTTCGCAAACTTGCCCGGCAAACGATAGCTCAAGGAAACCTCACGCAAGGCGATGTAGTTCAGTTCGTGGAACCAGTCGTTGTTCTTCGTTACAGTGGCACGGCCCCATGAGTTGTTCCAGTAGTTCCAGGAAGAAGCGTGCTGCGGATCTACTATTTTACGTTCCACCAAGTCGGCATACAGCTCACCGCCTTCGGCGATGGTGTAAGTACCGGTCGGGGTGCTGATGGTCTGTCCGCCCGGCATGATGGCGTTCGGGATGATACCGTCGTCATATACCTTGCCGTCCCAGATAGAAGTGTAAGTGATACCTCCGTGTTCGGCGGATGTGCCGTTCAGAGAGCTTTCCAAGTAACCGTATGCAGTACCATAGTGAGAACCGTAGATAGCCACCATACCACCGAAGCGCATGTCAAGAGAAGCGCTCAAGCTCCAGTCCTTGTATCTCAGAGTCGTATTGATAGAACCCAGGAAGTCAGGCTGGATAGAACCTACTGTTTCCACAACTCCCGAACGGTCGTAGTAAACGGCCTTGCGGGTTTCGTAAGAATCCAGACACAGGATAGGAAGGCCTGTATTCTTGTCAATCTTCGGAGCCGCGTCAGATTTCAGCAAACCATATTCACCACCCACTTCGGCTACAGAAGCGATACGGTAGTTACCGTAATCGGCGTCACCTTCCATTTCGATGAAGTTTGCCACATTTTCATGCAATTCCACAATTTTAGAACGGTTTCTTGTATAAGTGAAGTTCAAGTCCCAAGTCCAGTCCTTGGTAGAGATCGGAGTGGTGTTCAGCGCAATTTCCACACCCTGGTTCTGGATGTTACCGGCATTGATCAGCTGGTTGGAGATACCTGACTCGGAAGGAACAGCGATTGTCATAATCTGGTCACGGGTATTTTCCTTATAGTAAGTGAAGTCGATACCGATGCGGTTGTCAATGAAACGCCAGTCGAGACCCACTTCCCATGAACTCTTGCGCTCCGGCTTCAGATTCTGTGAGTAAGCGGTAGTCGGCACGCGCAGACCGTAGGTGTTGTCCAGACCATACAGCGAGTAGGCCGTATTGATGGTGTACGCGTCGGTGTCGTTACCTACCTGCGCCCATGATCCGCGGACTTTCAGGAATGAGATCCATGACGGCAGTTTCTCACGGAATGTCTCGCTGATCAGCCAGGAAGCTGATACGGACGGGTAGAAGTAAGAATAGTTACCGTGCTGGTCGGAATAAACCAGTGAGGACGACCAGTCGTTACGTCCGGTGATATCCAGATAAACCTGGTCTCTCCAGCTTACAGCCACCTGAGCGGCTACAGACAGGATGGTCTTTTCACCGGAAATGGTACCTGTGGAAACAAGGGCGTTCTTGGAGTTGCCCACAAAGAACTGGCCCGGAATGATCAGACCGCCGTTGGTCTGCTCCTGCAGTTCCTGCTGGTAGTTGTGGTAGTATTCGCCACGGAGGAATCCGCTGAAGTTCCAGTCCTCAGTGAAACGCTTGTTCCACATGAAGTTGGCGTTCAGGTTGGTCTGTTCCTTGGTGTACTGGCCCAACTTGTACATACCGCCTTCGTTGGCGTAACCGCTACCCAATTCCTTGGATTCGTTGCGTTTGTAGTAGTAGTTGTAGTTTCCTTCAGCCACGAACTTCAACCAGTCGGTGAGGTCAGCCGTCAACTTCACGCTCGGACGAACCGAAGTTTCCTTCTGGGTATATTCGTTTTCAAATACGGACCACCATGTACCAAGACCCGGCAGGTTACCATACTCGTCATTGTAGTTGTTGCTTGCCATACCTCCGTGCGAGCCTTTATACATGTTTCTGTATTTACGGGTATCATACATACGGCCCCATGTACCGTCGATGAATCGCTCGCCGAAGTTGGTCTCACCACCCTGACGCGGAGTAGAGTTGGCGAATGAGATGCCCGCTTCGATTTCTACCTTACTGGTGATCTTGTGCGAAGCCTTTGCCATGAAAGAGAAACGCTGGAAACGGTTGTTCGGCGTATTACCGTCGGCATGCTTGAACGACATGGAGGTGTAGAACGAAGAAGTGTCATTTCCACCCTGAATAGATACGTTGGTGTTCGAGTTGAAACCGTTGTCGTATGAATCCACGAAGTTGTCTTCATACGCCTGGTAAGGCACCATTGAATAATCATAGAATTCGATGGGCTGACCGTCAAATTTTGGTCCCCATGAAGTATCTCCTGTCATCGGACCGAACGGTTGCACCGAACGGTCACCGTTGGCGTTCAGATAGAACGAATCCGTGTCCTGCATGTTACCGGAAGACTTATAGTCTGAATATCCGGACATATAACCGTCGCCTCGTTCGTTCTGGAAGCTCGGTCCGCCGTACACATGGTCGATACCGAATGTCTGGGTCACGCTGATGCCCAAGCCTTTCTTTCCCTTACCGCTCTTGGTGGTGATCACAACCGCACCGTTCAGACCGCGTGAACCGTAAAGCGCGGTAGCGGCGGCACCTTTCAACACGGACACTGTCTCGAAATCGTCCGGGTTCAGGTTCTTCAGCTCGTTACCCCAGTCGGTATCACTGGTCGCCCAGTTCGCATCACCTTCCTTGATGTCGTTGCTGAGAATCACACCGTCCACCACATAGATAGGCTGGTTGTTCTTACCCAGTGTGGAGGCACCACGGATCATAATACGTGAAGAACCGAACAGACCACCATCACCTGTGGAGATGTCCACACCGGCCACCTTACCTTGCAGGGCCTGTACCGGGTTGACCACATTGGCATTCAAGTCTTCTCCCTTCAATTCTGTCACCGCGTAACCCAAGGCCTTGCTCTCGCGCTTCATACCGAGGGCGGTCACCACCACCTCGTCCAGCGTCTGGCTGTCGGCTGTCAGCATCACGTTGAGCGGCTGTCCGTTCCAAGTGATCTCCTGAGTCGCGTATCCGATGTAGGAGATCTGGATGACATCACCCTTCTTCACGTTGTTGAGCACGAACTTACCGTCGAGGTCCGTGATGTTACCGTTAGTAGTGCCTTTCACTACGACAGACGCACCGATGACACTCTCACCGGTCTCGTCCTTCACGATACCTGTACAACTTTCTCCCTGCTGCTGCACAGCCATCGGATTCGCTTCATTTCCGGACGAAGCATACAATGTCCCGCTTCCACCTGCAAGCAGGAACAATGCCAATCCTAAAAACTTACATTGTCTTTGCATAGCATAAATTTTTAATTAAACTTTACTTTAATTTCCCTTATAATAAAAAATTTTATTATAAGGACACCGCTTTTTATCCTTTTATTAGGTTTACGGAAGCAAAGTAATACAATCCGCCTTTAATTTGCAAAAAATATCTGAGAAAAATGAAAAAAAATTTATGCATTTTCGCCATGATACGCCATATTCCGCAGTGGATAAAAAAGGGGCGTGCGAGCCATCCGGAATCCCATAAAAAAAACGCCTTGACGTTTCACTTAAAACGTCTTGACGTTTCAAGCAAAACGCCCTGACGTTTCAGGTAAAACGCCTTGACGTTTTTTCATGGCCCGACAGCCATTGAATATCAAGTCAATACCGGCGGGCACGGATCAGTCCAGAAACAGGTCATCGGGATAGCCGATGTCGACCAGAAACAGCGCGTTTCCGGGAGCGGACGTACCCGCACTGCAACGGTCCTTCTTTTCGATAATCCGGCGGAATCCCTCCACCGAGAGCTTGCCGCGTCCCACCTCGACCAAGGTCCCCACGATGGCGCGCACCATGTTGCGCAGAAAACGGTCGGCCTGGATGGTGAACACCCATTCCTCCCCGCCCGTCTGTTCCCAACGCGCCTGCATGATGCGGCAGTTGTTGGTCTTGACGTCCGTATGCACCTTGCTGAAGCTCGTGAAGTCAGTATAGTCAGACAATGTCCGGGCCGCCTCGTTCATCTTGTCGAAATCAAGTTTCTGATACATCCGCCACACGTACCTCCGGTTGAACGGGTCTTTCCGTGTGGTGACATGATATTTATAGGTACGGTAGGTGGCATCGAAACGGGCATGCGCTTCCTGGCGCACACGGCGCACCCTGTAGACGGAAATGTCCTGCGGAAGAATCCGGTTCAGCTTGTCGGCCATCATCTCCGGATCGGCCGGCCGCTCCAGATCAAAATGGGCCACCATCAGACGGGCATGCACGCCGGCATCGGTGCGTCCGGCCCCTGTCACCTCGATGGAATCGTCGCGCAGGAACGTGACCAATGCCTTGGTGAGCGTCTCCTGCACACTCACCCCGTTGGGCTGCACCTGCCAGCCATGATAGTCGGTGCCGTCGTAGGCCAAATAAATGAAATACCTGAACATAGCTTGTTTGTATTGAGACGCGGATTGTTTTTTCACCACAGATTACACGGATTATTACAATCATTCATTTTCTTCATAATGAATATCCGCAAAGTGCCCATGTAGGGGCGTATCGCATACGCCCGAATGCGTCAACTTATCCACGCAGATGTTTTCAGGGCGTATGCGATACGCCCCTACATGGTAATTAGGTAAAATGCGGATACTCATTTTCTTCATACACCTTATATTATTATAAGGGTTGTCATCTTGGGGGAAAAACGAAGTCAGCGTGCGGTGATGTGGAAACATCCCTGACGGAGCTCATACTTCACGTAGCAGCGGTCGGCCTTGCGCAAGTCGCGGAGCACTTCTGAGAGCACCAGCTTCAGCGTATCGGCACTGACATCCTGCATCGGCCGCCCGTCGGGATCCTCCACCTTCTCGAAACGCTTCCAGCTGATGTCGAAGGTCGTGCCATAAAAATGGCATGACTTCAGTGAGGCGTTCGTATTGGTGCGGCGCAGACGCCTCACATCTTCCTTGGTGCGGGTCACCGAAGTCACGATTACCCGGTTCGGGTTCAGGCCCTTGTTTTCCAGCGAATCGAGGAAGTTCGCCCCGATGGTGTCAAGCAGCGAGCTGGCCTGCGGAATCAGATAAGGGATGGAATGGGTGAGCGAATCCACGTCGTAAAGCTCACAAGGAGCGATCTCCACGAGCCGTCCCGTCATCTCCTCCGCCTCCTCACGGGTCTCTATGGGACGGATGCCGATTTTCCTCGCCGTGGCCAGCTGCACATTGTTCAGGTCGCCGAACGACCGTTTATAACTGATCACCCCCCGGATATTGCGCGGATGGTTCATCTTCATCGACATATCTTTCTTTTCTTCGGAACATCCGGCCATCATCAGTCCGGAAAGCAGCGCAAACAGGCTGCAGGCATACAACAGTTTCTTCATCATGGTGAAATTCGTTTCGTGGCGGCAAAGATAAGGAAAATTTCCGAGCCCCGTCTCCCGTTATTACTTTTGATTATGCCCCATAAACAAATGTGAATAGGAGAATCCGCACAAAACGCCTACCTTTGCGGCCGGAAACGACAAAAAACGATAATGATATGTTTGAAAAAGGAAACAGAGCCAACACGCTGCACGGCATCCTGCTGATCGCGCTCTTCTCGTTCGCGGCCTTCTACATCGCCGAAATCCCGTTTGTGAAAAGTCTTTCGTTCAGTCCGCTGATTGTGGGCATCATCCTCGGCATGCTGTATGCCAACAGTCTGCGCAACAAGCTGCCCGAGACGTGGGTGCCGGGCATCAAGTTCTGCACGAAGCAGATTCTGCGTGCCGGCATCGTGCTCTACGGATTCCGCCTGACGCTGACCCAGGTGGCCGCCGTGGGACTTCCGGCCGTGGTGATCGACACCATCATCGTGGCGGGCACCATCTTTCTGGGCATCTGGCTGGGCAAGCTGCTGAAAATGGACAAGGACACCTCGCTGATGACTTCCACGGGAAGCGCCATCTGCGGAGCGGCCGCCGTGCTGGGAGCAGAGCCGGTGGTGAAATGCGAAGGACACAAGACCGCCATCGCCGTATCGACGGTCGTGATTTTCGGAACCATCTCCATGTTCCTCTATCCCATCATGTACCGTGCCGGACTGCTGGACTCACTGACCGACACCGGAGTGGCCATCTATACGGGAAGCACGCTCCATGAGGTGGCGCACGTGGCCGGGGCGGGCAACGCCATGGACCCGACCGACACGCTGGGCATCGCCGGAACGGCCACCATCACCAAGATGATCCGCGTGATGATGCTGGCCCCCGTGCTGGTCATCATGAGTCTGGCCCTTGCCGGACGGAAAAAGGTGACAGCCGGCGGAAAGACGGAAAAGAGCAAGATCACCATTCCCTGGTTTGCTTTCGGCTTCATCGGCGTCATCTGCCTCAATTCCCTGCTGCAATACCTGCTGGGAGTGGACAGCGTGAAGGACATTCCGCTGAACGGCACCATCGAATACATCGACACGTTCATGCTGACCATGGCCATGACGGCCCTCGGCACGGACACCAGCATCGAGAAATTCAAGCAAGCCGGAGCGCGCCCGTTCCTCCTGGCCGGACTGCTCTACATCTGGCTGGTGGGCGGCGGCTATCTGCTGACAAAGTATCTGGTCCCGATGATGTGACTTTTCATCGCTCATTCCTGATTCTTCATTTTAAAAGATTTGGACAGAAGCCCAAATAGAAGTATATTTGGAGTGAAAACGAGAAAAGTCCAGACAAGACCGATGAAGAAGATTAAAGAACTGACCACTGATTACCATACACGAGACATACTTGCAGGCATTGACATGACCGGAAGTTTCAAGGAACTGTTCCGCCAGGCGGCCATCACCCCACACAGCATCTTCCTGCTGTGTGTGCGGGGCTCCTGCAAGATATCCATCCATCTTACCCGGTATGAGATGAGCGCCGGCTCGCTCGCCATCATCTTTCCCGGCGTATACTTCCAGATACTCGAACAGACTCCGGAATGCCGCTTCATGTACATCGGAATCGCGCAACGCGCCCTGGAAAACACATACCTGTTCTCACAGACGCTCGAATACACCCACCGCATCCTCGAACAGCCTGTATTGAGACTTCCGCCGGAAATCAGCAAGATCTTCATGGACGGCTTCATGGCGGTCATCCGGACAACGCGTCTGAAACAGGACCTGCTCAATGACATGCAGATCGGACTGCTTTACACCCAGTTCGTGACAACGGCCTACAACGCCAGTCCGCTGAACACACCGGGCAAGAGTGACAGCCATTACAGCCGGAACCGGGAGATCGTGAAGGAACTGGTGCGCCACATCATACAATATTACAAGAAAGAGCGGAACGTGGCCTTCTATGCGGAAAAGATGCACCTCTCCCCGCAACATCTGAGCACCACGGTGAAGAAAGTGACCGGCAAGACGCTGACCGACCTGATCTCATCGTTCATCATCCGTGACGCGCAGGCCAAACTCCGCTCCACAGAAATGACGATCCAGGAAATCGCCTATTCGCTCAACTTTTCCGACATCTCCTTCTTCGGGAAATACTTCAAGCGGTACACGGGCATGTCGCCCAAGAAATACCGTAACGCCGGGGATGTATGATCACTCCTTTGTCTCCTCTATCGGAGTGATGTCCTGAATATCGGCTGAACCGGCTCTCTTCCGGCGGTAACGCACCAACCGGAGGATGTCGGACAAGGCATATACGATGAAAGAGACACCCAGCACCATAAACGGCACCATGGCCGCCTCGAAGGGATTGAAAAGAACCACCAGTCCGGCGGCAAGGACCAATACGGGAAAAAGATACATGCCAAAAGGCACATGCACATAGCTTCTGGCAGCCACAAGCCCCGAAAGCTGGCTCAGTCCGCCCAACAGAAGAAGGACTCCCAACACGTACATCAGGATGGTGACGAAAAAGGCGGGCGTCAGCACAAGCCAGAAGCCGAGCAGAGCGCTTCCCAAAGCCACCAACGGAAACATGGTCCCGACTCCGGCCTCCCGCCGCTTCCTGTAAGTGGCAAAGTACGAGAAAAGTCCGACCAGACCGGGAAGCAGGAAAAGCACTCCGACGGTGATCACCAGATAATTGATGGCCATATCAGGCCAGGCCAGCAGCAAGATTCCGATTACCAGCGCACAAAGCGGACTGAGCAATGCATAGTTGATTGGTTTCATATACTTCATGTTTGTTGATTCTTCACCAAAGGTAATGAAAAAACAAATACGGATGACAAATGGTTGGAACAATCAGCCCGCATAACTGTGCATTCCGCCCAACACGTAGTTCACGCCGAAATACGTCATCAGCACCGTCGTGAACGCCAGCACCATATACAGATGGAAGAAAAGCGGCTTGCGGAACACGGACAGACTCTGCGTGTGGAAAGCCACCCCGTACACCATCAGGGTAATCAAGGCCCAGACCTCCTTCGGATCCCAGCTCCAATAGCTTCCCCACGACACGTTCGCCCAGACCGCTCCGGCAAAGATTCCCACCGCCAGGAAAAACACCGACGGGTAGAGTGTCAGCCGGCAGAACAGCATCAGCCTTTCCACCAGCAGAGGCCGCCGCCTTACAAGGAACGCCAGAATGCCGCACAGAAACATGAGGGCAAACAACGCGTAGGAAATCATGATCAAAGAGACATGAATGCTCAGCCACGGAGACAACAGTACGGGCATGAGGGGAGAAATCTGGGGATTCATCTCGCCCAGAAAGGCCACCAGCAAAACAAGACCCGACAACAGGAATCCGGAAGGAAGGAGGAACGAGAAACGGCGCTGCCAGACGCATGTGCACAAGAGCAGGCATCCGGCCATGAAAAGCATGGTCTCATAACCGTTTCCCAACGGAATCCGCCCCCCGATGTAGGCACGAAGCAGATAGCCGGTCCAATGAAAGGCACAGGAAAGGTACGCGGCCAAGGCCAGTCCCCTCCGTCCCCAGACACACGGACGGCCTTCCCACCGCCCGTCCTTTCTGAGATACACATAAAGGCACAACAGAAATCCCAGCACTCCGAACGAAAGGTTGGTCATGAACAGAATCCTCGTGAAGGGAACCGCATTGTAAAACAGTTCGGCACGTATCTTCGGTTCCGGCAAAGGAGTGACACTTCCGTCGTCAGGCAAAGGACGGATGAACGTTCCCCTGTTCAACATCAGGACCATCCCGACTTTCTCATCCAGCTCCAGGATGTCCTTCTCAAACTTCCCCAGTCTCCGCTCCTCCGCCGGACGGGCCGCCTGTTTCTTTTTCCGGCACTCCCGCAGGATCTGTTCCAGACGATAAGTCTTTCCTTCAAACAAATCGGTCAAGGCCGCATACGGAGTGTCCAGTCCCAGTTCCCGGCGCAGGCTTTCGCTCTTCACGCGGAACATCGGCTCGTGCTGCCACTCATCGGGATACAGCATCCAGCCCGCAACCACCTGTTCCGGGGTAAGTCCGTTGTACGACACCTTGCCCGTCAGCTTCAGCACGAAGTCACGGGCCAGCGTATTGAACGGCACCACACGGTCGTGATAGATGACCTGCCGGGCCTTCAGCTTTTCCGCATCCTGCCGGGCCAACACACTGACAGGCCTTGCCTGAAGCGGAACCTGCAGGCCGAGCAGCAGAAGCAGCACCATGCCTTTCCCCAACAACGGATGACGAAGCAGACGGAAAAAAGTCTCCTTCCGGCTGAACAGAAGCCACACGGCCGAAAGGGCAAGCAACACATAACCGGTGTACGTCAACGGGATTCCCCACGGATCGTGATTGACACTCAGCCAGCTTCCGGAAAAGTCCTCATCAAAAGATGACTGATAAAAACGGTACCCCTCCACCGAAAGAATCCGGTTCATCGAGATGACACCGCTGTGAGAAAGACGCCCCGACTTGCAGGTCACATAACTGAGATAATCGGACGGAGCTTCCGTTCCCGGATAATACCTGATTCTGAAACTGTCCAGACGGATACTGAAAGGCAGACCGGCCTCCCCTCCGCCGGAAGCCTGTGTAAAAGAAGATACCTCTTTCCCTTCCGTCAGGTGCACGTATCCTTTCTCACCCGTCAGAAAGGTAAGAAAGGCCCCTCCCAATATGATCAGGAGGGAGCCGTGCAACAACAAAACGGGGAAACGCCTCCACAGCCTGAACCTGACCAGGGCCATTACGGCCGCGACAGACAACGCTCCCCACAAGCAACAAAACCAACAGGTATGGTATACATGTCCGTTTGTGAAAGAAGTACCGAAGGCATGTTCCAGAAAAGTCGCTCCGGCCAATACCGCGGCCAGCAAGACATAAAGTACGACTACTGTCTTTTTCAGCATAACAAGTCTCTATTCGTCGGCAGAAAAGTCAGAAATCCGGATATTCCGTATTTCTCACCGCCTTGGTTCCCATGCATTCCATCTCTATCAGCCAGCCCGGACGGCATACCGGCGCCAGCAATATGACTTTCGGAATGCCCGGAAAGCGGGTATCGAACATCTTCTTGACCACATGATAATCGGACACGTCACGCAGATACACCAGCATCTGGCCTACATCCTCGAATCCCATCTCCGCCTCATCCAGCAAGGCTCCGACATTCTCCCACATCCGTTCCGTCTGCCGGCGGATGTCGCCCGGAAAGACCACCTCACCCTTGTTGTTGATGCTGGCCGTGCCCGAGATGAACACCTGGCGGCGGTCGCCGTAGTCCACGCAAGTGCCACGCTCAAAACTTACCCCATATTCATACGTAGGATTCAGATGCGTAGGCGCGTAAAGGAAACGTATCTGTTCCTTTTTCAGTCCCAGCACCGCATACGTATCCATCTGCACCAGCACTTTCGGGTCGGCATTCCTGCCGCCGATTCCGGTACTGGCTATATAATGTGTGTGCTCCGTCAGATTCTGCGTCACGAACACCTCGTTCCGGGCCTTCACCACTCCGGCATAGTTCACATCCACGTTCTGCACGAAAAACCATGTCCGGATGCAGTTCTCCGACAGATGTCCGCCCCGCCCTATCAGCTGCATGACATAGTCGTTCAGCAACAGACGGGTCTGGTATTCCGAATTGGCCGCACGATTGGAGGCGGAACCGCCCCACAAGTGAGTATAGGCACCATGGACAGCTTCGAACAGACCGTTATCAAGGATACGGGTCTGCATGTCCGACTGCAGATAGACCCAGAGCGCGATCTTCGTACCGTCCAGAGGCGCCTGCTCGACGACCGAACAGGCACAAGTGGAACTCTCCGGAACCTGAGCGGACAGATAGTCCGCCTGATTGGCCGCATCGCTCAGAAAATAACGCTTGAACACGGCCACGGCACCCTTCAACTCTTTTTCCAGCATGCCGTAATAAGTGTTCAGCACAGCGTCCACCTGTTCCCGGAAGGTCAGTCCGGGCTGTGTGACATGAATCATCACGTGGTATTCCGACACTCCGCCCTCCACTTCAAACCGTGAGATCTCTACTTTTGTATTTTTGAATTGCTTGTCGTTCTGTTGTTGTTTGTCGCTCATAATTCCATCAATTTTCAATCAAGGCTGTGCGCCTCCGTTTATCCAATCATCAATCAAACTCAATAAGACAGGTTCTGCAGACAGAATATCCTGATGGTCGTGGCGGATATGTCCGTTCTCATGCAACACCTGATACAGCAGACTGTTTTCCGCATCTCCCGGCTTCACCCTCATCACATCCGGACGGGAAGAGGAGGGAACATTGACCAACTCTCCGTAACTCCGGCCTTCCGTGAGATACAATCCGCCGGCAGCCGACGTGCTTCCGCCGTGACAACTCGCGCATCTGGAATCGAATACGCTGTGCTGCACGGCCCGGAACATGGAAACATCCAGTGCGCCTACATCCATCCGGATGGTATCTTCCGCCGTTTCCGAGCAATCCACCTTATCGAAAGTGACCACTCTCTCCCGGATGCGGTTGATGACACAGAGTTCCACCTCGGCCACTTCGTCGGTCACTCCCGACATCACCACCTGAAACATTCCGTTCCCGTCCGACGAAGAAGGCATCACGTTCGCGGAAGTAAGCGCATACTCGCTCTCCGGATCAAAGCCTGCCACCGCCACCGTATAACCGGAAGGCCAGGTCTCTATTCCTGTTATCCGGCCCGTGAACTTCACGGTGCGCCCTCCTTCTCCGGAAGAAATGACCGTATCGTAAATCCGGCCCTCATCACACGATGACAAGAGACAGAGACCCAGAAGAGAAAGCGCAAACAGAAATCTTTTCTTTTTCATAGACTGATTCTCCCGCAACATGTTAGAAAGTGTACTGAAGCATGACGGTCGCGTTGTGGGTGGCGATGCCCAGATCGTCATTGTCACGGTCGAGCTGGGTTTCATGTCCCCAACGGCCCACAAACTGATACATGGCCTGAAGCTTCAGGTTGCAGCCCTTGAAGAAATAATTGACTCCCACGGCCGGCATATTCATGAAACCGTCGGTATCCATACCGTTGCGGTTGAAGAAATCATAACGGGCCGTAGCCTGAATACGGGGAGCCACAAAGTAACCGCCTTGGATATAACCGCCCAGATAATGATAGCTCTTGTCTATCTTCTGCCGCTCCGTAAAGCCGACATTCATATAATAGATTTCCGCACCGAGATAAAGCTTGCGTCTCAACATCGCGAACTCAAGTCCGGCACGAAAATCGTTCGTGCTCTCGTTCTCGCTTTCCACGTTCAAGGATGTGGAGACACCGAACATCAGCTTGTCCTCATTCAGGCGGTTGGGATTGCCCTGAGTGGAGGGCATCACTCCTTTCGGCATATAGGTGAAACGTCCGGCATACAACAACGACGGGATATGCCAGTCATCGCTGATGGTCTTTCCGGCGGTATTGACCGAGATTCCCGTACCGTTGAACAGCCCCACCTCATAACCGAACTTGTCCGCCACCAGTCCATGCACTTCCACACCCAGGTCAAAGCCAGTACCGATATTGGGAGTCACCGCATTCAGAGAATAAGGCAGTATCACCGGAGCCGTCAACGACAAAGGCAGAGACGGCATCAGGGTCTCTCCCAAAGTGGTCAGATACGCATGGGAGAAAGGAGTCTTGAACTTTCCGACACGGAGGGAGAACTGTTTCTTGAATTCCACATCGAACCATGCCTGCTGAAGGATGGCGGCACCCGTAGCGGCGGCATTGATGGACAAGTTGAAAGAAACCTTTCCGAAAGCCTTTCCCGTGAACCCCAGCACGGCGTAAGGAATGGAGAAACCCGAATTGGCCACATTGTCCTGATTATAGGCCTTGTCAAGCCCTTCATCGTCATACCAGTTGAAATTGGCACTTGTCTGCACAAGCAGATAAGGTTTGAACACAAAATCACCTCTCTTTGAAGAGATGGTAAAGCCCTCCCTTCCGGCCAGCGAGACAATTCCGTTCTCAGAATCCTCTTCATGCTGCGCCATACCGGCCAGAGGCAGCATTGCCGCCAAAGAGGCGGCTATTATTATTTTCTTCATAATCATTTTGTTTGAAAGTCCGATTAAAGTGAATTCAGGAATGCGACCATGGCATCGCGGTCTTCCTTACTCATATTCTTGAACAGGTTCTTCGAAGCCTCAGCCTCACCACCATGCCACATAATCGCCTCGATGAAGTTACGCGCACGACCGTCGTGCAGGAAATAAGTATGTCCGTTCACCACCTCCTGCAGGCCGATTCCCCACAAAGGTGTGGTCCTCCATTCGTTTCCCCGGGCAAGACCGCTCACATAATTGTCGTTCAGGCCGACACCCATGATTTCCGATCCCATATCATGCAGAAGGAAGTCGGAATAAGGATGAATGGTCTGGTTTCCCAACCACGGCAGTTCCGTTCCGTTCAGCAAGGTAGCTCCACGGGGACGGGTGTGCAAGGTTGTCACATGACAAAGATGGCATTTGGCCTCATAGAACATCTGTTCGCCTCTCTTCACCTGAGGGTCATTGACATTCCGGCGGGCCGGAACGCCAAGGCAGTGCATATACAGGTCCACATCTTCCATGTCCTCCGTCGACACATCCAGCTGGTCATACGAAAGTCCCATCATGCTTCCCTGGTCCATCTGAAGCTGCCCCTCGCATATTTCCTCCGGATAGCGGCTGTTCGTCACACCCATATCGCTCGAAAAGCCCAGCTCCACCGTCAGATCGGCATGTTGGGCCTTGTTTCCCGACAATCCCAGGCGCAGGGCACCCCGTTCGTTGATGTAATTGCAACGTCCGCTGATGCCATATTCCGGATAATTGCTCTTGGCCGCAAGCGCTTCTATCTCTTTCTGGTCGAGTGCCATCATCTGCCCCATACCGACATGACGCAAGGGAATGCGGACCGTACAGAACAAATCTTCCGGACGGATGCTGTCAGCATACCATTCCGTAATCGTATAGGTCGGTTTGCAAAGCTCATACTCCTCGCCGTCCGGAAAGCTGAATGTCTGGTAATCATATTTTACCGACAGTTTCCCTTCGGCTTCCACCCCATAGATGGCCTGGTCATGAAGCACACGGCCGTAGTTCTGGAAAAACGCCCCGTTCCTCCGGGTGATATAGACCAGCATGGACGAAAATCCATAACTGCCCGAACCTCCCTCACTCCACAAAGTGGGTTTGGTACGGCCCGCATTACGGTGGCAGCTTCCGCAGGAATATCCCGCATACACCGGCCCCAAACCTCCATCCTGATTGCTGCTGGTACGCACATCGTCGTAAAGCCCGTCGCCATCGTTGAAACGGGTGCTATAAACGCCTGAAACCCATGACGCCTCAAAATCGTATGCCTTTGAGGAGGTCATGAAGTTGGTGGCCGTCCCGGCCGAAAGCGCGAAGCCTTCCGGAATCTCCACATATTGCTGGTCGATCCCTTCGTCCGTACAGGATGAGAAAGCCAGAGAAAGCAGACAGAAAGAATATATATATTTTCTTAGATACCTCATTATCATATCAGACCTGCGTTTATTCATCACGTTATAGTAAGAATGCGTCAAGAAGAGGGTGTCTCAAAATAAAAATCCACTTTCATTTTGACACAACCTCTTCCAGACTGTTTCTGACAATTGTCATTCACCGGTTGTACGGGCCTGACCGTCCTTGAACAGCAGGAATTCCAGCGTATGGAAACCACGCACATTCTGCGCGGCGGCAATCGACTCACTGTCCTCCGAATAGTCACCGGTCCATTCCATCTGGCTGTAGTCGCCTGATTCCAGAATGTTCACGATGGCCGCCTGGTCGAGAGGCCAACTGTCCATGTTCGGGTCAAGGCCCTGGTCGGCTACCGGACCAAAAAGGAATGCCTCGCTCTTTTCCCAAGGCTCACGGGCCACAATCCACGCGTCACAAGCATCCTTGAATGCCTGGTCAGTCGGGTTGGCAGCCAACGCATTCACCTTGTCATACAAGGCTGCGACTTCGTCTTTCAGACTCTCATAAGTGGGCAGAACCACCACATCCACATAATTGTCTACCACCGGATCCAGCACATCCTCACTCAAATCGTTGCAGGCCGGCTTCAGCTCATCCTCCAGCAATATGGTCAGATCGGCACACGCGTCCTGGGCCGCCAGACTCTGGTCGCTGTTGATATGGTTACGGAAAGGCTGGGGGATGGCCAGAATCTTGTCATACGCGTTCTTGATGGCTGCCAGAGTGTTGTCGGCCAGTTCCTGCTTGCCGTTGTCCGCCAGTGCCTGATACAGGGACTTGTCGGAAATCAGGCTCTTGTCCACCGCAGCACCGCTGATGACCTCCTCGCTTCTCACGCCGCAGAAAGCGTTGCAGATAGAAACGATGTTGTTTGAATAGTCCTCACGCGAATGCCAGCTGTACCATGACTCCACGGCATAAAGGGCTTCGGTCACATTTCCGGCCACGTATTTGGAATAAGGGTCACCGATTTTAGTCTCTCCCACCTCATTGGAAATATCAATACAACCGTCAATCACCTGCTGCACGCAGTTCAACGCGCTGTTGAAAGGAGCCGCATGGTTCTTGAACGTGGTGGCATAGCTTTCTCCACCGTTGTAAGAATCGGCCCAATAAGTGTATAAGTCGGTAGCGTCCTGACGGAGCAAGGTCACAACCGCCTTCATATAGTTGTTCCAACTGTCCGCGTTTTCAGACGTATAGTCAATGTCTGCCGCGTCCACCGGCTGCTCCTGTGGTCCTTCTCCGTTGTTTGGAGTATCCTCATCGCTACAAGCTGTCGCTGTAAAAGCCAACCCCAATGCCAGGGTTGCTACATAAAAGAAATTCTTTTTCATACAGATAATTATTTTTTAGTGTTGTTAGTTTCTGACTGATTTATTTCTTGAAAAACCATCCCACATAAGCCACTCCGATAGAGAACTCATTCTCGCTGGTGTATTTCCCCGAGCCGAACACTTTTCCCGAGCCGATTTTCCGGGTCGTATAGTCGGCCTTCACCACCAGATTCGGCAGAGCGAACCAGTTCAGACCTGCCACCCACATGCTGACCTGGTTGCGCAAGTCCATGGTCTGCCCGGCCTCACCTTTCTCTTGCGGGTTATAATATTCGTAACGTGCGAACGGATAGATAACGGGCACTTTCCGGTTATGATGAAAGACCGAACGCAGGTTCACGCCGATTTCACCCGCATAGCTGACCGCATGTTTCGCCACGGGAACCACCCTGCTGTAAGAAGCGTTTCCGGACAGACGGACATTCTTGCTGCTGATGAATTTTGAATTGGTCAGATTTCCATAGATTATATTCGCACGTGCGGTAATGTAACTGTTCTTGTATTCCAAATCACCGGAATAGATACGCAACGGAGCCTTCCGCCCTTCATAAAAATTCGGTTTGTCGGAATTACCGGCTGTATTGGCGCAGTAATAGAACGAACCACCCAGACGCAGTCCCGGTACACCACGATAGTCGAGACGCACCACATATCCGGGAGAGTTGAAATTGTCCTCCTCGAAAAGTCCCTGCTTTCCGCCGCCTACCCACGTGTTGCGGTCAAAGCCGTTCGCGTTCAGTCCGGCAACCACCAGCACCTGATAATCGAACGTAGTGTAATTCTTGCCGAATGTTCCGAAAAACTCGATACCCGTCTCGTGCCAGGTAGACGGAATGATGGTCGTCTCCCCTTCCGGACGGACAGTTCCGAAGAAATTGACCGGTTCATGATGCGCGTTGGTCAATCCCACCGGCACAATCATGTGCCCTGCCCGCACATTGAACGCCGGATGAATGAGACGGGTGATATGGAACTGCTCCAAAGCCACTTCCCCACCCTTTTCCATTTCTGTCTCATACTCGCCGTTTTCCGAATTCTCCAGTTCCATGGCCGAACCCGTACCTCCGGACTCAAACTCTATCTCGGCACCCAGAATCCACTTCTGTGTGAACTTGTAATCGAAGGCCAACACGAAACGGGGAATGGAAATCGTATTCCGGTGGTCTCTCGTATTCCCGTCCGGATTTCCATAATAACGGTTGATTCCGTAATCCTTGAAGCTGGCCACAGCCTCACCATAACCTCCCACACGGAAACGTTTGTAACCGTCATCGTATTTTTCTGTCTTCTTTGCCGGCTTTTCACCGGCTACATTCAATGAATCCGCTTCATTGGCCCAAAGGCTTCCTGTCGCAAGCAGTGCGGCCATCAGGCATACATTAACTTTTCTACTCATTTGCTTCTTGTTTTGTTGAACAACGCAAAGGTAGACCACACAAAAAAGCTCATCAATACCTAAAAATAACGAAAATTATCATTTGTAAAGTAACCATTTGTCGGTATCGCCATACCAGACAACGGGGCACCGTCACAAACCGCCAAACCATTGAGTGAAAGAGGACAACAGATGAACGACAAACTCCTCCTGAACGGAAAAGACACTCACGGGATACCTAAAACAGAGTAGTCACCTGACACTTCAGGCCGTTAAAAGGCAAATAAAAAAGGGCACGCAAAGCGCACCCTTTTCATACTTTATAACCATTTCTCATATCAGGAATCCCAGCAATACACCGGCGGCTACCGCCGAACCGATCACACCGGCCACATTCGGACCCATGGCGTGCATCAGCAGATAATTGCCCGGATCGTATTCCGCACCGACAATCTGAGAAATACGTGCCGAGTCGGGCACAGCCGATACGCCCGCGTTACCGATAAGCGGATTGATCTTGTCGTCCTTCTTCAATACCAGATTGAAGATCTTCACGAACAACACGCCCGAGGCAGTGGCCACGATGAACGAGAAGGCACCCAAAAAGAATATCTTCAAAGAATCCCATGTCAGGAACTCGGAAGCCTGAGTGGACGCGCCTACCGTCAATCCCAACAGAATGGTGATGGTATCAATCAGCGGACCACGGGCCGTCTCCGCCAGACGACGTGTCACACCGCTTTCCTTCAACAGGTTACCGAAGAAAAGCATACCCAGCAACGGCAGACCGGAAGGAACAAGGAAACAAGTCAGCAGCAGACCGACAATCGGGAACATCACCTTCTCCGTGTGCGATACGGCACGGGGAGTCTTCATGCGGATCAGACGTTCTTTCCTGGTCGTAAGCAGACGCATGACAGGAGGCTGGATTACCGGTACCAACGCCATATACGAATAAGCGGAAACCGCAATCGCTCCCATCAGGTTCGGAGCCAGCTTGGACGACAGGAAGATGGCTGTCGGACCGTCCGCACCACCGATGATACCGATAGAGGCGGCCTGCATGGGATCGAATCCCAGCCACAAGGCAGCAATATATGCTCCGAAAATACCGAACTGGGCCGCCGCTCCGATAAGCATCAGTTTGGGATTGGATATCAATGCCGAAAAATCGGTCATTGCTCCGATACCCAGGAATATCAGCGGCGGATACCATCCGGAAGTCACCCCCTGATACAGGATGTTCAGCACAGACCCCTCCTCATAGATACCTACCTGCAGGCCGGCATCCAGATTGAAAGGTATATTTCCGACCAGAATACCGAATCCGATCGGAATCAGCAGCATCGGCTCGAACTCCTTCGCCACGGCCAGATAAATGAAGAATATCCCGACCAGAATCATGACCAGATGACCCGGTGTCGCATTATAGAAACCGGTATAGGTCCAGAAGTCAGCCAGATTATTTTGCAGAAAGTTCAGAAATTCTCCCATAACTATTCAATGATTATAAGGTCAGTTCCTTCAAGAATAGATTCTCCCTTGCTCACCTTGATGGCGGTCACCTTTCCGTCGCGGTCGGCCTTGATGTCATTTTCCATCTTCATGGCCTCAAGTATCATCAAAGTCTGCCCGCGCTTCACGGCATCCCCTTCCTTCACCTTAATCTCAAGAATCACACCGGGAAGCGGGGAACGCACCGCCGACACTCCTCCAATCGGGGCGGGACGGCTGATGGCAGGAGGCGGAGCGGCCGGTGAAGTGGACGCCGTGCGCAGCACCGGCTTGATTTTAGGCGCCTTCTTCTTTTCAAGTTCCACCATATAGGCCGTACCGTTCACTTCCACACGGACATGGTTGTTTTCTTCTATGTCTCCCACGGCCACCTTATAAAGATTTCCGTTGATTTTATATCTGTATTCTTTCATGTTTTCCAAATTGTTAAAAGGTTATTTTCTATGAGGAGTCTCACGCAATGTATAGATTTTCGAGCTCCACGGAGAATAGCTTCTCTTCACGCGGCTGATGGTCAGAATCGTCTCCTCCACATCGTGGTCGGCTCCCTGAGCCTCATGAAGAGCCATCGTGATGGCGGCAATCACCTCACCCGGAGCCTCACCGAAGCCACGCTCTTTCGCCTCGTCCTTGTCGGTCACGTTATGCACCTTCATCGCATTGCGCTTGCGGAGCCTTACAGCCAGCTTGCCGACAAAGCGGAAGCAGATATAAAGCAATATCAGGCCGACAAACACCACCCCCATGGCCGTGACGGTCATGCCGACACCTGCCGGGTCATGATGCTCGAAATTCTCCATCTTCGGATTACTCTCGATGGTCTGGTTGTTGGTACTCGGAGTGACGTATCTCAACTCGCTGTCATCCTTCACTTCCCACTCTTCCGCACCGTCGGTGACCCGCGCGTACGACTGGTTTGCCTTCAGGAGACCGCCCGGAACCACCACCTCGTCCAGCAGATTACGTCCCGAATCGTAAAGTCCGATCCAGTTGTCGCCTGTCTTGCTCAGCACGAAGTTGGTATGGAATGTCCCGCGACGGGGAGCACCGTCGGCCCAGAACAGCGAATGCTGCCGGGGCGGAATGCTGGTAAGCACGTCCCCCTTCGGAATGAAGTAAGTGGCGGTATCGCCCGGCTTGCAGCTCACCTTGATCAGACAACCGGCCAAGTCCTCCGTACTGTATGCCTTGTTGAATATCTCGATCCATCCGCTGTGCATGCCATAGTCATCCTGGAAATTGCTCACGTTGTCGGTAAGCACCTCGTTGATGACCAGCTTGCTGTCGGGTTTCTGCCCCGTACACGAGACCAGCCCCACCAGCAGAAGCAGCGAAAGGAATATTCCTGTTTTCGGTTTCTTCATAATCATCGTTCGTTTAAGGGTTGTCATTACAATGGAATGTTTCCATGCTTCTTGGCCGGATTGGTCTGCTTCTTGGTCTGGAGCTGCTGCAAAGCGCGGATGATGCGGAAACGTGTGTTGCGCGGCTCGATCACATCATCAATGTAGCCATACTTGGCGGCGTTATACGGATTGGCGAACAGCTTGGTGTATTCCGCCTCTTTCTCGGCCATGAACGCTTTCGGGTCGGCGGCCTCTTTCGCCTCCTTCGCATAAAGCACTTCCACTGCGCCAGAACCTCCCATCACAGCAATCTCGGCAGTAGGCCATGCATAGTTGATGTCACCCCTCAACTGCTTGCAGCTCATCACGATGTGAGATCCTCCATACGACTTGCGCAACGTAATGGTCACCTTGGGCACTGTAGCCTCTCCGTATGCGTACAGCAGTTTCGCACCGTGCAGAATGACGGCGTTGTATTCCTGACCCGTACCCGGAAGGAAGCCCGGCACATCCACCAGCGAGACGATAGGGATGTTGAACGCGTCGCAGAAACGCACGAAACGCGCTCCCTTGCGTGAGGCGTTGCAGTCAAGCACACCGGCCAATGTCTTGGGCTGGTTGGCCACGATTCCTACCGACTGGCCGTTGAAACGGGCAAAACCCACAATGATATTCTTGGCAAAATCCGGCTGTACCTCCAGAAACTCACCGTTGTCCACAATCGCCCCGATCACCTCGTACATATCGTATGCCTTGTTGGGACTGTCAGGGATAATCTCGTTCAACGAGTCCTCCAGACGGTCTATCGGGTCCGTACAATCCGTATAAGGCGGCTCTTCCAGATTGTTCTGCGGCAAGTACCCCAGCAGCTTACGGATAAGAGACAATCCTTCCTCCTCGGTGGCCGCCGTGAAGTGGGTCACACCGGAACGGGTGGAATGCACACTCGCGCCACCCAGATTTTCCTGTGTCACATCCTCACCTGTCACAGACTTCACCACTTTCGGCCCTGTCAGGAACATATATGAAGTCCCCTCAATCATCAATGTGAAGTCAGTCAGTGCCGGAGAATACACCGCACCGCCCGCACAAGGCCCGAAGATTCCCGAAATCTGCGGAATCACGCCCGAAGCCAGAATGTTCCTCTGGAAAATCTCGGCATATCCCGCCAAGGCGCAGATTCCTTCCTGAATACGTGCGCCGCCCGAATCGTTCAGTCCGATTACAGGCGCACCCATCCGCATGGCCATGTCCATCACCTTGCAGATCTTCTTCGACATGGTTTCCGACAACGAGCCCGCCGAAACCGTGAAGTCCTGTGCGAACACATACACCAGACGCCCGTCGATGGTTCCGTAACCTGTCACCACTCCGTCGCCCAGATAATGCTTCTTTTCCATTCCGAAGTTCGTGCACCGGTGCTCCACAAACATGTCCATTTCCTCGAAACTCCCTTCATCGAGCAGCATCGAGATGCGTTCGTGAGCCGTATATTTTCCTTTGGCGTGCTGTTTCTCGATGGCCTTCTCACCGCCACCCATACGAGCCTTGGCACGCAGGTCTATCAGTTCTTTTACTTTTTCAAGTTGGTTACTCATGGTATTTTCTATTTAAATTAATGAACAGTCAATCATTTTGCCAAATGTCATTTCTCGCAAAGCTCGGTCAGCACACCCATTGTCGACTTGGGATGCAGGAAAGCGATCTGCAGATTCTCGGCACCTTTACGGGGAGCCTTGTCAATCAGCCGGAGACCCGCTTCTTCGGCCTGAGCCAACGCATTGGCCACTCCGTCCTCTACCGCGAAAGCCACATGATGCACGCCCATGCCGCGGTTTTCGATAAACTTGGCGATGGTGCTGTCCGGTCCCGTGGGTTCCAGCAACTCGATTTTCGTCTCTCCGCACTTCAAGAACGCGGTCTTCACTTTCTGGTCTTCCACTGTCTCTATGTTATAACATTTCAGGCCCAATACATTTTCATAATAAGGGAGGGCTTCTTCGATACTCTTCACCGCAATGCCCAGATGTTCGATATGAGAAATTTTCATAACTGAATGGTATTATAATTAAAGTTTTATTCGATTACATTGCACAAAGAAAAGAAAATTGTGCCGAATAAAGAAACTTTTCGCCTTTTTTTTACGTCACCCACAAAATGAGTCCATGAACGAATCCACAAAAGCCTGGAGACGCAAAACTACCGGAAAAACAAAGGACAGACCGGAAAAGTCATATAGTATTATACAAGAAACAGACACCTTTTCTCCTTTAGATTTCCGCAACGGATCCTGTCAAAATGTCATTACACAACAATAAATTGATTATCAATATACTACATATCATACAGAGGGCCTTATCCGATCATAAAGAAGCCGTGTAAAAAACGCCTTGACATTTTACCTGAAACGTAAGGACGTTTTGATCAAAACGCCTAGGCGTTTCAGGTAAAATGTCAAGGCGTTTTTCTCCGGACAAAATGTCAGTAATGAAATCACACGTAGAACTTCACGAGCAGACGGTTGAGCCACCCCCATCCCACACGGAACCAACGGCGGCTGCTCATCTGACGCCCGCCGAAACGGAGGATGAAATCACGATAACCGTATTTCTTGAAAGGCAGTCCGGCGTCAATGAACTCAAAATGGTCGTAACCGTGGGCAAGGGCATACGCCATGGCATTCCATACGGCCAGCACACCGGGATACTGCAACGGATAGCTTTTCCGCATGCCTCCGGAAAAAAGCAGGTAAGCATCCTTTTCCGAAAACAGACAGACCGAACCGCCGATAATCTTCCCTTTATAACGCACGATGAAAATCCTGGCATGCTCGGACGACTGGCGGGACAGGGAAAGGAAAAACTTGATATCCGGAAGGTAACGGTGAATCTTGGACGAATAATAACGGCGCAGCAGCATGAAGAACTCACGGACCTCCTCTTCCGTACGGGCCACATCCATCTCCGCCCCACTCTTCAACCCGCGGCTGATCTGACGTTTCCTTGACTCGCTCATCCACTTGCCGATACGGTTTCCATGCAGCGAATTGCGCACCCGCATCCAACGCACGGGGAAATAGCCGCACTCACGGAAATAACGGTAGCCGAACAAAGGTTCCTTCAAGTTACGGAACTCCAACAGAAACGAACGGTCCTTGAAACTGGAAGTGAAACAAGCCAGCAGTTCCCGGAAAATCTCCTCCCTCGCAAAAGAAGAGGGAAAATACTCCCCTGCACCATAGACATACGTCTCGCGGAAAAAGAGTTTGAAACGGAAACAACGGCGGGTGATGCAAAGCAGTTTGCCTACCGCCTGTGTCCCCTCGTAAGCCACGAGCAACACGGGACGGAATCCCTTGGCCTGCTGCAATGCCTGAAACATTTCAACGGAATAAAAGACATTCGAACCCGGCAAGGAAGGGATATCTTCAGCTTTATAATATGTAGCCAGACGAAGTGCCATACATTGCAAATGTAGGATTTTTTTTGAGGATTTGGAACGGATAAGCTATATTTGTCGGGACAAAACGATTTTTTATGGAAAACTTCAGCGAATTGATCAGAAGCAGGCGCAGCATGCGCAAGTTTACGGAAGAGGAACTGACTCAGGACGAAGTGGTGGCACTGCTCAAGGCCGGACTGATGTCGCCCACCTCGAAAAGGTCGAACAGCTGGCAGTTCATCGCGGTAGACGACAAGCTGCTGCTGGAGAAACTGTCCCGATGCAAGCCTTCAGGAGCCGCGTTCGTGAAAGACGCCGCGCTGGCCATTGTGGTGACCGCCGATCCGATGGCCAGTGATGTGTGGATAGAGGATGCCTCGGTGGCCGCCATCATGATTCAGTTGCAGGCGGAGGACCTGGGACTGGGAAGCTGCTGGGTGCAGGTACGCGAACGCGATACGGCCGACGGCACACCCGCCAACGAATATATCCACGAGCTGCTCGGCCTGCCCTTGCAGCTTCAGGTGCTCTGCATCATCGCCGTCGGACACAAAGGCATGGAACGGAAACCGTTCGACGAATCCCATCTGCAATGGGAGAAAGTGCACATCAACCAATACAATCCTGACAATGGCAACGGCAACGGACAATAAGGATACCTATAAGGCCACCGCCGTATTTCTTGTCGTGATGGGACTCCTGTACCTGATTGACAGGACGTTCGGCTTCGGACGGATGGGACTCTCCTGGATCATGCAGAAAGACAACATGTTGCTCTATGCGGCTGTCATCTTCCTGTGGTTCAAGCGCGACAAGTCGGTGGGCATCATCCTGGCCGGCATCTGGCTGATCCAGAATATCGGACTGGTCATCACGCTGCTGGGACAGATGTCATCCTACCTGCTTCCCGCCGCCTTGCTGCTCGTCGGAATCATCCTTTATTTCATCTCTTCACGCTGACATGGAAAAACAGAATCTTACCCTCACATTCATCGGCGCGGGCAATGTGGCGACCCACCTGGCACAGGCACTCGCCCGGAAGAGTTGCCGCATCAACCAGATATACAGCCGGACGGAGACTTCCGCACAGGCACTGGCTTCCGCACTGGACTGCGCCTTCACCACCGACTTGTCGGAAATATCGCCCGATTCGGACCTATATATCGTCTCGGTGAAGGATGCCGTACTGGAAGAAGTCACCGGCACGCTGGCACGACACGCCAATCCGGACGCGCTGTTCGTACATACGGCAGGAAGCATGCCCATGTCGGTATGGGAAGGAAAAACGCGCCGCCACGGAGTGCTCTACCCGATGCAGACGTTCAGCAAGTCAAGAAGCGTCGACTTTTCCAATGTCCCTTTTTTCATCGAGACCAGTCTGCCGGACGACACGCTCCTTCTGCAGGAACTGGCCGGACGGCTGAGCGACAAAGTATACGCAGCCTCATCAGAGCAACGGAAGTATCTGCACATCGCGGCCGTGTTCGCCTGCAACTTCGCCAACCACATGTATGCCATCAGCAGACACCTGCTGCGTGCCCACGGACTCCCGTTCGAGGCCATGCTTCCGCTGATTGACGAGACAGCGCGGAAAGTACACACGCTCACGCCTACGGAAGCACAGACAGGTCCGGCCCGACGGAATGACCGGAACGTAATGGAGCGGCATCTGGAGATACTGGAAGAGGAGCCGGAACTGGCCACCCTTTACCATCTGATCAGCAGGAACATTCATACATACGAACTTAAAGACAAAGAAGAAAATGATAAACTATGACCTTACAAGAATAAAGGCGCTGTTTTTTGACGTGGACGGAGTATTGAGTGGAGAAACCGTCGGAATGGACTCCAACGGCGACCCGATGCGCACCGTCAACATCAAGGACGGATATGCCCTGCAACTGGCCGTGAAATGCGGTCTGCACATAGCCATCATCACCGGAGGAAAAACGGAGTCGATAAGGAAACGCTATGAGGCTCTCGGCGTCAAGGACATTTATCTGGGAGCATCGGTCAAGACAAAGGAATACGAAGAACTGCTCCGGAAATACGACCTGAAACCGGAGGAAGTGCTCTATATGGGTGATGACATTCCTGACTATGAGGTACTCAGACTGGTGGGGCTACCCTGCTGTCCCGCCGATGCGGCGCCCGAAATCAAATCGGTCTGCAAATACATCTCCCACCGCAACGGAGGCTACGGGTGCGGCCGGGATGTCATCGAGCAGGTGCTCCGTGCCCAAGGAAAATGGATGTCGCATCAGGAAGCGTTCGGCTGGTAGACCTCTTGCCGGATACAAAGGCACGAGACCGATAGCCGGTTCTCCGTAGCCTTGCACCCCCACTTGAACATTATTGAATTTGAAAACTGACCTACAATGACATTAGACAATCTGAAGAAATACCACATTATCCTTGCATCGAACTCTCCCCGACGCAGAGAACTGCTTGCCGGACTGGGAATCGACTATGAAGTGAAAACACTTCCCGGAATAGAGGAAAGCTATCCGGACAATCTTCAAGGAGAGGAAATACCCGTGTACATCGCCCGCGAAAAGGCCGACGCCTACCGTCCGCATATCCGGAAAGACGAACTGATCATTACCGCCGACACCATTGTCTGGCTGGACGGAGAAGTATTGGGGAAACCGAAAGACGAGGCGGACGCCTGCCGCATGCTCCGCCAACTGTCCGGACGGGTCCACCAAGTGATTACCGGAGTCTGCATCACGACTGCCGACACACAGCGTGCCTTCGCCACGACCACCGACGTGACATTCGACACGCTCAGTGAAGAGGAAATCGACTATTATGTGAAAAACTACCGTCCGTTGGACAAAGCCGGAGCCTACGGAGTGCAGGAATGGATCGGCTTTATCGGTGTCACCCGGCTGGAAGGCTCCTATTTCAACGTGATGGGACTGCCCGTGCAACGCCTTTACAAGGAACTGAAGAAACTGTAAAAATCTCATAGACAAGATATGGAAATCATTTATCTGCTGACAGGACTTGTAACGGGTATCATCATCGGCTGTCTGATCCTGTCACGCAAGACCGCATCCTTGACAACACAACTGCAGATGCAGCAGACGCACACACAGGACATGCTGAACGCCGAACAGCAAAAGACCGCCGCACTGATGGAACAGGAAAAACGGGAAAAGGACTTTCTACGCCGGCAACTGGACGAGACGGGAAAAGCGTTGTCCGAAACACGGCAGACAGCCGCCTCGCTCCGCACGGAAAACCACAACCTGAACGAAAAACTGGAACTGCAGAAAAAGGAACTGGCCGACCTGCACAAACAATTCCAGATGGAGTTCGAGAACATCGCCAACCGGATTTTCCAGCAGAAGACGGAAACATTCAACAAGCTCAGTGCCGAAAGCCTGAACAGCCTGCTGAAACCTTTCGGAGAGAACTTGCAGGAATTCAAACATCAGGTAGCGGAAGTGTACGACAAGGAATCGAAACAACGCTTCTCGCTTGAAGACCGGATCAAAGAGCTGATGCAACTCAACAAACAAATCAGCGATGACGCCAACAACCTGACACGCGCCCTGAAAGGGGACTCCAAGATGCAGGGAAACTGGGGCGAGATGATTCTGGAAACGATTCTCGAACGTTCCGGACTTAGGGAAGGGGAAGAGTTCTTCAGACAGGAGTTTCTGAAGGACGAAAACGGTGAACCGCTCAAAAACGAGCAGGGGCAACGGATGCAGCCGGATGTACTGGTCAAATATCCCGACAACCGCGTGGTCATCATCGACTCGAAAGTATCGCTCACCGCTTACGCCAACTATGTAGGATGCGAGGACAAAACCGCACAGGAACAATACCTGAAAGCCCATCTGGCCTCCGTCAGAAGCCACATCGACGAACTGAGCCGGAAAGACTATTCGAAATACGATGCCACGGCACCCGATTTTGTCATGATGTTCATCCCCAACGAACCAGCCTACCTGCTGGCCCTGCAGGCCGACCATGACCTCTGGAATTACGCCTATCAGAAGAAAGTGGTACTGATGAGCCCGACCAACCTGATTGCCGCCCTCCGGCTGGCACTGGATTTATGGAAACGAGAATACCAGCTCAAGAACATCCAGAATATCGTAAACCGCGGAACCGCACTTTATGAGAAACTGGTAGGATTCACGGAAACATTTGAAAAAATCGGAGATACCCTGAAAACGGCCTCCAACGCCTACGAGAACGCCCGCAACCAGCTTTCACAAGGACGAGGCAATCTGATCCGTCAGGCGGAAATGCTGAAAGAACTGGGCATCACCCCAAAAAAGAAATTCCCCCCAAGCCTGCAGGGCGGAAAAGAAGGGGAAAATTAAAAGATTCTTATTTTCCCCGTCAGTGATAAAAACGCAGTGAAGCATCTCATGTGTATCAGTTCCAACTTTCGAGATGCTTCACTGCGCTCTGCCTGACAGAATAAATACTATGAGATCAAGATTTTACCGCTGATACCAGTTCGTCTACAGTCACCAATGCCTGCTCACCCGTAGTCATGTTCTTCAAAGTGACCTTTCCTTCGTTCATTTCGGTCTGACCCACAATGGCGACAAAAGGAACAGCCTTATTGTTGGCATAACTCATCTGCTTCTTCATCTTTGCGCTGTCGGGATAGATTTCCGCACGGATGCCCGCCTCACGTACCTTGGCCAATATCGGCAACACATAGGCGGCCTCGGCTTCTCCGAAATTGACAAAGAGCAACCGGGTAGCATCGGCAGATTCTTTCGGATAAAGGTCGAGCTGGTTCAGCACGTCATAAATACGGTCTGCACCGAACGAGATGCCTACCCCCGACATGCCATCCATACCGAACACGCCTGTCAGATTGTCATAGCGTCCGCCACCGCTGATGCTTCCGATCTGCACGTCAAGGGCTTTCACCTCAAAGATGGCACCGGTATAGTAGTTCAAACCACGGGCCAGCGTCAGATCAAGCTCCACTTCTGATTTCACTCCCAAGGCAGCTACCTTGCTCAGTATAAACTCACTTTCCTCCACACCTTTCAATCCGGTCTCACTGGCCGCAAGCACATTCTTGAGTGTCTGAAGCTTCTCCCCGTTCGATCCGTCCAGCCGGATAATAGGCTGCAGTCTGTCTATCGCTTCCTGCGAGATGCCTTTTGAGGCCAGTTCCGCATTCACATTGTCAAGGCCGATCTTGTCGAGTTTGTCGATAGCCACCGTAATGTCCACAATCTTGTCAGCCTCACCGATGATTTCCGCAATACCTGTCAGGATTTTCCGGTTGTTCACCTTGATGGACACACGGATACCGAAACGGTTGAACACCGTATCCAGCATCTGTACCAGTTCCACCTCATTCAACAACGAGTCACTACCCACCACGTCGGCATCACACTGATAGAACTCACGGTAACGTCCCTTCTGCGGACGGTCGGCACGCCATACCGGCTGAATCTGGAAACGCTTGAACGGGAAAGTAATCTCATCGCGGTGCATCACCACATAACGGGCAAAAGGTACCGTCAAATCGTAGCGCAAACCTTTTTCACAGAACTTGCCTGCCAGCTTGGCCGCGTTCCGGCTCAACAGCTCCTCATCAGTCAGACCCGAAAAATAGTCACCTGAGTTCTGAATCTTGAACAGCAGCTTGTCACCTTCCTCGCCATATTTTCCCATCAATGTGGAAAGGTTCTCCATCGCCGGAGTCTCAATCTGCTGGAATCCATACAGATAAAACACTTCACGAATCGTGTTGAATATATAGTTACGTTTCGCCATCTCTACCGGCGAAAAATCTCTTGTCCCTTTAGGAATGCCTGGTTTCGTTGCCATAATGATTCTGTTTTTTTGTCGGTGCAAAATTACAATGAAATATTTGATTCTTAAAATATGAATCCGTTTATCCGAAAATAAAAGAAGGAATCCGCATCTTTTCCACTGCAAATTCCTTTTTCTCATAATCCGTTTCTTAATATTCTCTTACTCACGACGGTTCATGTAAATCATGACGTAATAAATCAGCGTAGCCAACGAGCTCAACGCTGCCACCACATACGTATAGGCAGCCGACCTCAGCGCATCCGTAGCCTGACGATGGTTGAACGCATTGGTGATTCCGGCATTGCTCAGCCAAGCCAACGCACGACGGCTTGCGTCAATCTCCACCGGAAGAGTGATCAGACTGAACAGGGTGGTCATGGCAAACAGACAGATACCGATAAGCAACAGCTGGGGGAAAGAATTCACCAACAGGATTCCCGCCAGCAACACCCACGAGACAATGGACGAGGAGAACTGCACCACCGGAACCAATGCCGAACGCATCTGCAACGGTCCGTAAGCACGTGCGTGTTGCACGGCATGTCCGCACTCATGAGCCGCTACAGCCGCAGCGGCCACACTGCATGTACCGTATACCCCCTCACTCAGATTCACCGTCTTGTTTGCCGGATTATAATGGTCAGTCAGCATACCCGACGTACTGGTCACCGTCACATCGTATATGCCATTGTCGCGCAACATCTTCTCGGCAACCTCACGCCCCGTCATCCCATTCGACAAAGGCATTTCGGAATACTTCTCAAATTTACTCTTCAGCCTGGCCTGTACGATATAACTGATTACCGCAATGCCGATAAATACAATCCAAATAAACATATTCTTCTTTCTAATTAATGATTTACAACTGAATACAGCAAAAACCTTGCCACATACGCGACAACATTCAATTCTCTGCTAATGCGCTCAAAGATAGGGAATTTATGGAATCCGGGCATGAAGAGAGCCCGTTTTTTATTTTTTTATTGGACAACTTTACGTAATTTTGTTGATTATTTGTAAGACCATGATTGTTTGCATTGCCGAAAAACCCAGTGTAGCCCGCGACATCGCGGATGTGCTCGGAGCACGGAACAGAAAAGAAGGATATATAGAAGGAAACGGATATCAGGTGACCTGGACATTCGGCCATCTGTGTACCTTGAAGGAACCTCATGAATATACCCCGTCGTGGAAGGCATGGAGTCTCAGCTCCCTGCCTATGATTCCGCCACGGTTCGGCATCAAACTGATCAACGACCCGGGCATTGAGAAACAATTCCATATCATTGAGGGCCTGATGCAGAAAGCCGACATGATCATCAACTGCGGCGATGCCGGACAGGAAGGAGAGCTTATCCAACGCTGGGTGATGCAGAAAGCCGGAGCGAAATGTCCGGTCAAACGCCTGTGGATTTCCTCGCTCACCGAAGAGGCGATACGTGACGGATTCGCTCACCTGAAAGACCAGTCTGAATTCCAGCCGCTCTATGAAGCCGGACTGAGCCGGGCCATCGGTGACTGGACTTTGGGAATGAACGCCACACGGCTCTATACTTTGAAGTACGGCCAAAGCAAACAGGTGCTGTCCATCGGTCGTGTACAAACCCCCACACTGGCATTGATCGTGAAACGGCAGCAGGAAATCGAACATTTTGTCCCCAAACAATACTGGGAACTGAAAACCGTGTACCGCGATACATTGTTTTCCGCCATCGTCCGAAAAAGCGATGAGGAACTGGCGGAAGAGGCGGAAAAGGAAAAGGAGAATCCCGTTTCCAGGAAGAAAGCATCGACAGACAACAACCGGGGAATCCCGCAGATCACGGACGAGAAAACCGGACAGGAACTGCTCGCACGAATCAAGGACGCACCGTTTACCGTGACGGAGGTGACCGCCAAAAAAGGGACGGAAGCCCCTCCCCGTCTGTTCGACCTGACTTCCCTTCAGGTGGAATGCAACCGGAAATTCAGCTACTCGGCCGACATGACCCTGCAGCTCATCCAGTCGCTTTATGAAAAAAAGGTAGCCACCTATCCGCGTGTGGACACGACTTTCCTGAGCGATGACATTTATCCCAAATGCCCGAAGATTCTGGAGGGACTGAAAAACTACACCCAATTCACGGCATCCCTGGCCGGAAAGCCACTGGTCAAATCGAAGAAAGTGTTCGACAATTCCAAAGTGACCGACCACCATGCCATCATCCCCACAGGAGTACAGCCGCAAGGACTGAGCGACATGGAAGCCCGCGTGTTCGACCTGATCGCACGCCGCTTCATCGCCGTATTCTATCCCGACTGCAAGTTCTCTACCACCACCGTGATTGGAGAAGCTGACAAGATAGAATTTAAAGTGACCGGGAAACAGATTCTGGAACCCGGATGGAGAGTGCTTTTTGCCAAAGAGACAAAAGATTCCGCTGAAGAGGCCAAAGACAATGAGGAAGAAAGGGCCTTGCCGGCATTTATCAAAGGGGAATCAGGCCCGCATGAACCAGCACTTTATGAGAAATGGACCCAACCTCCACGTCCTTACACCGAGGCCACCCTGCTCCGCGCCATGGAAACAGCCGGAAAACTGGTGGATAACGACGAACTTCGCGATGCACTGAAAGAGAACGGAATAGGCCGTCCTTCCACTCGCGCGGCCATCATAGAGACTCTGTTCAAGCGGCACTATATCCGCAAGGAACGGAAAAACCTGATTGCCACGCCCACCGGTGTGGAACTGATACAGCTCATCCATGAAGAACTGTTGAAATCGGCGGAGCTTACCGGAATATGGGAAAAGAAACTGCGCGGAATTGAACGGAAATCGTACGATGCGGCCACGTTCCTGACTGAACTGAAACAAATGGTCACGGATATTGTCTACAGCGTGTTGCGCGACAATACAAACCGGCACGTAACGATTGTTTCCGATCCGGCCATACAGCCCAAGCCCGACAAGAAAAAAGAGGCCCCGGCCAAACCGAAGACCCGGACAGCCCGCTCCAAAAACGCCCAACCGTCCCGGAGCAGAAAACAGGAAAAGCCAGAACCCCTTCCTGCCGATGACAGTATCCTCGGGAAAGCCTGCCCGGTATGTGGCACGGGAATCATCATCAAAGGAAAAACGGCCTACGGATGTTCACAATGGAAAAACGGATGCACGTTCCGTCTCCCATTCAGGCAAGAGGCCTGAGACCTCAGGAACGTAGCGGCATTCTCTTGAGTATCTTCGGGAACTGCCAGAAAAAAACCAGTGTGCAGCAGATGGCGGCAGTGCCATCGGATATGGCTTCGGCGGCATACACGCCACTGACACCCATAAACCGGGGAAGTATCAAAGCAAGCGGGACCAACAGGAACACTTTCCGCAACAGGGCGATGAAAATAGAGACTTTTGCCTGCCCCAACGCCACGAACATATTCTGACAGGCACGCTGCAGTCCGAATATCGTCATTCCGGCCAGAAACAACGGCATGGTCCAACGCACCGTCTCTATCAGACGTGCGTCATCAGTAAATGCGGCCGCCACAAAAGCCGGAAAACAGATCATGAACAGCATCAGTACAAGATTGAACGAAAACATCACAACCAGCGCAATCCGGAAACATTCTTTCACGCGCCGCTTGTCACCATGCCCATAATTATAACTCACAATCGGCACGAATCCTTGCGCGAATCCTACCAACGGAACACTGGCGAACTGCATGGCACTCTGCAGGACCGCCAATGCACTGACATAAATGTCCCCGAACAGTTTCAGACTTCCGTTCAACACGAATCCGACCAGACTTTCAGTGCTTGCCATAATGAAAGGAGAAGCTCCCAGAGCCAACATCGAAAGCACAATCTTACGGTCGGCTTTCATATAACGCTTTTCCAGCGGAAGTGTCGCCTTATCGGAAAACAGGAAACCCAGTACCCACGCCGCACTGCATGCCTGAGAAAGAATGGTGGCCCATGCCGCACCTTTCACTCCCATATCGAACACAAAAATGAAAATCGGGTCAAGGATGATGTTGAGAACCGCACCTATCAGTACGGAATACATGGCAATGGTAGGACGCCCCTGGCAATTGATGAACGTGTTCAGACCTGTAGAAAGCTCCACGAAGACAGTTCCAAGCAGATATACCGACAAATAGTCCACCGCATACGGCAATGTACGCTCGGACGCGCCTGTCAGAAGCAGAAGCGGTTCCATGAATATATATGAAAGAGAAGCTGTGGTCAGCGCAAACAATATCAGCAACACAAAACCGTTTCCCAGTATCTCCCCGGCCCTCCTCCGGTCGCCCTGTCCGAGCGCAATGGCCGCCAACGGTGCACCGCCCGCACCCACGATGGAAGAGAAAGCCGATATAAGCACGATCATGGAAGTAGTCACCCCCACTCCCGCCAACGCATCAGTACCGATTCCGGAAATATGTCCGATGTATATACGGTCTACAATACCATAAAGCAGGTTGACAAACTGTGCGGCCACAGCCGGAAGTGCCATCTTGAATACGAGCGGGAGCATCGGATCCGTGCCCAGCCGTTCCTCATATCGGTTAGTCTGATTCATACATTAATATATAAAGTGCCTGCAAAGGTACATATTCGGAGGGAAAAAACACCTTACGGAAGGAAGCGGTTCATTTTTTTTGTTCACACATGCAACAGGAATGTCACACCATAAACTTATTTTTTGATTTACATCAATAAAACAAGGGGAAAATACAATTTTATGCTGCAAAACATGTTTTGATAAGAAAAAAGCCTTATCTTTGCACCGTAATCAAAAGAAAACAAGTTCTAGAGCTTGACTAAACAGTAAAAAGATAAGTTTTAAGGATAACACTGACTGGTAAAAAGATGAATCGAAAAGCGGACCGCGACGGCCGGCTTGAGAGAAAAAGTTTTTAAGGTATTAATTAAAAAAGAAAGGGTAACAATTATGAAAAAGGTAAAAAACATTTTCCACAAAATCGCTAACGCAGATCCGATGATCTGGGGTTACGTAATGCTGAATGAAATCAACCGCAAATAAATAATTGTTGCGGAACGCTGAAACATTTCAGCATTCTATAAGAGAAATCAAAAAGCCGGAAGGCGATATGGTTAATATTACGGGAAAGCGGTGGCGTCATGCGACCGCTTTTTTCATACCTGCACCAGATTTTTTACAGCAGTTCCAAAAGAGCATCGGGAAAAAGCACTAACTTTACAGCCGTACAAAACCGGCAAAGCTTATGAACACATCCACCAAGACCCGTATTCCCTATCTCGACTTTCTGAAATTCTTCGCCATCGCCTGCGTATTCCTCGGACATTCCGTCGAGCGGACCACAGGCAACGATTTCTGGGACAACCCCATCTGGAGTTTCATCTATACGTTCCACATGCCCCTCTTCATGCTGCTTTGCGGCTATTTCTTCGGCTCCTCGCTCAAAATTTCATTCTGGGAGATGTGCAGGAAGAAATTCATCCAGCTGGTAGTACCCTCCATTTCGGCATTCCTCATCATGTACGCGTTTACAGCCGTCACGAGATACAATCCATGCCCTGAGCTTATCAACATTTCCGTCATCGGTTTTTTCAATACGGTATGGTTCCTGAAAAGCGTGTTCTTCTGCTACCTCATCGGTTACGCAAGCATCAGGCTGCTCCGTTCGCTTCCGCTGGCAATAACAGTATCCACGCTGGCAGTCAACCTGATACCGGCCGGAAACATCGACTACGTGAACTTCATGCTTCCCATGTTCTGGACAGGATACCTCTGCGAGAAAAAACGTGAAGCCATCCAAACACATGCCGGCAAACTGCTGGCGGCATGCCTCATCGCGTTTCTCGCCATGCTTCCCTTCTGGTCAGGACGGATGACGGTCTATATGGTTCCGGTGGACCTGATAGACTGGCAGACCGGAAGCCTTGACCTGCACAACCTGTATGTCACGCTCTTCCGCCTCGGCATCGGCATAGCCGGAAGCATGGTCTGCTTTCTCTCCGCCCCATGGGTCTACAAGAAAATTTCCCATTGGAAAATCATGCCCACATTCGACCGGATGGGCAAATCCACTCTGGGTCTGTATTGGGTGCAGACCTTCCTGCTGGAATGCGCCCTGACTCCTGCCGGAATTTATGTGGATACCGCCGGAAGTTTCGTGACAGGTCCGGTGATAGCCGTCATCGAACTCACACTCTGTTATCAGGTGGTCCGACTTTTCCGGAAAAACCGATACTCACGCCTGCTCCTGCTGGGAGAAAAAGACAGGAAATGACAATCTGACAAAATGATATTCCAGATGGCTGAGAATCGCATATTCCGGCCCTTTATAGAAAAGTTTCTGAAAATCGGAAGGAGAAGCCATATCTTGTTTTCAAAAAGACAAGACAAATGATATAACATACACAAAATCTCACAAAAAGCATAAATATAAAAGCATATTCAAAGGAAGTACCCAGAAACACCATCCCTTTAGACAAGCAGGATCATCTCATTCACGGAACACATCCAGAACAAAACACGCCGGTTTTTACTTCCAAAATAAAATGCCAAGACGTTTTATCCGGAACATTTCGGCGTTTAGACTGGAATGTCCCGGCGTTTTGCCTGAAACATCAAGACGTTTTCCGGCACTGGTTGAAGTTTTTTTACAGAAAAGTTCCACACGCCAACCCCGTCCAGAAGGCTTCTGAAAGGGGGCATCCTTTCACATTCATTAAGAATCCGCTCCCAGATTGGGGAAAATCCGGAAATGTACCGTCAGACCAACCTCTAATTTTCGAGCAATATGAAACTAAAAACATTATTTATCCATCATTTTAACAAATTCGCTCAAGAAGACCCCATCCGACATTGCTGAAAGCCCCACCTCGCATCCGGATTAAGATTAAAGAGAAACATCATATATGGCAATACTAATTTGAAAATATTTGGAGGAACTGTCTCCATCCATTAATTTTACATTCGAATAACAAAGCTGTTGACCGTGACATAAAAACGACAGACAAACATATCAATGTATGAAAACCACTTACCGTTCAAAGACAGACGCATGGCTAGCCATCGTGGCAATCGCCGTGTGTGCCGTACTGTACCTGCCACTCATATTCATCTCATTCTCGTGGGGTGCCCTGATGATCTTGCTTGTCTTCACATACTTTATCTGCGACATACTGTTAAACATCAGATACACGATAGACGGCACGGCCCTGCAAATCCGATGCAGCCTCTTCAAATCCACATGTGACATCCGCCAGATCAAGGAAATATCAAGGACCAGGACCATCGAAAGTGCCCCAGCCGCCTCACTTGACCGGATAAGAATCCGGTTCAAGAAAGGAGGAGATGTCATCCTGTCGCCCATGCACAAAGAAGAGTTCATCCGGCATCTGATGGGAATCAATCCCGACATCCGGGTAAAAGACATAGAGCTTCCGGATGTAAATCCGAAATAAATCCGTATATTCGCAGAACAAACAAATAGAGTAAACGATATGACCGCCACTAATACCAAACTAAACGACTATCGACTCACCGGCACAGAAGAGCCGAGCGATGAAATGCTGTCTGCCATCATGAAAGAAGTATGCGAAGAAGCTGCTCGAAAAAGCAAGGAAGCGAACAGACGTTATTTCGACAAATTGAAAAAAGACAATATCGAATATCTGCACAAATGGGAAAACAGAATCTACAATCATGAACAACTCTGAACATCGCCCTATCCTCATCGTCATAGCAGGACCGAATGGTTCAGGCAAGACCTCCGTTACATCCAGACTATTACGTCATGAATGGATAGAAGATGCCATCTACATCAATCCGGACATCATAGCCCAAGAAAAATTCGGAGACTGGAATTCACAAGATGCTATCATGCAGGCAGCTAAATACTGCGAAAATCTGCGCGAGCAATGTCTCAAACAAAAAAGAAGTCTCATCTTTGAAACAGTCTTGTCCATAGACGACAAAGTAAACTATATCCTGCGCGCCTATAGAGCCGGTTTTTTCATCCGCTTCTTTTTTGTCTGTACGGCCAATCCGACCATCAATGCATCACGTATCGCACAACGTGTCATGGAAGGCGGACATGATGTACCTATCTCAAAAATTATCTCCCGTTACAACAAATCAATCATACGAGGCAATATCGTTTCACGCTTTGCAGACAGAGCTTATATTTATGATAATTCAGTTGATAATGCAGAAGCCCGTTTGCTTTTCCGCCTGTCCGGAGGAAAACTCATAAAACTTTATACAGACGAAATACCGGAATGGGCGCAAATCATGCTGCCCAACCAATCGTTTTGAAAAGCCCAAAAGAAATGACACACCTCCAGATAGACACAGACAACCCGGAGTTTCAGAACGCGTTGAGACTGATACAATACACGCGCCAGTCGGTATTCCTGACCGGAAAGGCCGGAACGGGAAAATCCACGTTTCTGAAATACGTGTGCCAGACCACGAAAAAGAAACATGTGGTACTCGCCCCCACGGGCATAGCCGCCATCAACGCCGGAGGAAGTACACTGCACAGCTTCTTCAAGCTGCCATTTCATCCGCTCCTGCCCGATGATCCCAAATTCACAGGAAGAAAACTCAAGGATTATCTGAAGTATTCGTCCGACCACCGGAAACTCATCAAGAACATCGAACTGGTCATCATCGACGAGATTTCGATGGTGCGTGCGGACATCATCGACTTCATCGACCGGATATTGCGCACCTACTCCCAGAACATGAGGGAGCCTTTCGGAGGGAAACAGCTTCTGCTGGTCGGCGACGTGTACCAGCTGGAACCGGTGGTGAAAAGTGACGAGAGGGAAATACTGAACCGTTTCTATGCGAATCCTTACTTCTTCTCCGCCAAGGTGTTCCAGGAGATGGAACTGGTGTCCATCGAACTGACCAAGGTGTATCGGCAGACCGACAAGGTGTTCGTCAGCGTGCTCGACCATATCCGCACCGACACCGCGGGCTCCGCCGACCTCCAGCTTCTGAACACACGCTACAACGCACCCGCGGACAAAAACGAGAGCGACATGTACATCACCCTCGCCACACGCCGCGACACCGTGGACTACATCGATGAAAAGAAGCTGGCCGAACTTCCGGGAGAGCCTGTCACCCTGCAAGGAGTCATTCATGGGGAATTTCCCGAAAACAGTCTCCCCACGCTTATGGAACTGGTGGTCAAGCCCGGCGCACAGGTCATCTTCATCAAGAACGACCCGGACAAACGGTGGGTGAACGGAACAATCGGCAGCATATCGGGCATCTCTGACGACGGCATCCTTTATGTCATTACCGAAGACGGACATGAATTCGACGTGCGCCAGGAAAGCTGGAGCAACATCCGCTACCGCTACAACGAACAGGAAAAGAAGATTGAGGAAGAGGAGCTGGGTACGTTCACCCAATACCCCATCCGACTGGCATGGGCCATCACCGTACACAAGAGTCAGGGCCTCACATTCAGCCGTGTGGTCATCGACTTCACGGGAGGAGTGTTTGCCGGAGGACAGACCTATGTGGCATTGAGCCGCTGCACCTCGCTCGAGGGCATCCGCCTGAAACGGGAAATCACACGAGGAGATATTTTCGTGCGGCCGGAAATCGTCAGCTTCGCCAAACGTTTCAACGACCGTACCGCATTCGACCGTGCCATGAAGCAGGCACAGGCCGACTTGCAATACGTGGAAGCCGTGAAGGCATTCAACAAAGGTGATTTTACCGCCTTCCTCGATGCTTTCTTCAAGGCCATCCATAGCCGTTACGACATCGAGAAACCGCTTATCCAACGATTCATACGCCGGAAACTGAACGTCATCAACCGGCTGAAGGAAGAGAACCGGCATCTGAAAGAAGAATTGGCGGCACAACGGAAAAGCCTGGAAAAATATGCCCGGGAATATTATCTGATGGGCAATGAATGCGCCACAAAAGCGCACGATCCGCGAGCCGCCATCGCGAATTACGACAAAGCCATCGAGCTTTATCCAGGATATGTGGACGCATGGGTAAGAAAAGGTGTCACCCTGTTCGACAATGACCGGATCAGCGAAGCGGAAGAATGTCTCGACACTGCCGTACGCCTGCGCCCTGGAGAGTTCAAGGCGGTCTACAACCGGGGAAAGCTTCGGCTGTTCACCGGTGACATAGAAGGTGCCATAAGCGATCTAGACAAGGCGACCAGCCTGAAAACCGACCATGCGGGGGCACACGAATATTTTGCGGAAGCCCTTGAAAAGGCTGGAAAAGAGACGGAAGCCGCCATCCATTACCGGGTGGCGGAAGAGTTGAGAAAAAGGAAACGGTAGGGCGCGTTCGCACCAGCCCCTTATGCCTCCGTGTGCAATCCGTACCTATAAATTCCTGTATATAAAATATAATTCGTAATTTTGCACCCGTGTAAAGTCATATCTGCACACACGGAACATGATACTCAAATTATATTCAAAGAACAACAGTCCCAAAGACATCCAACGGGTGACAGACATACTGAACGAAGGAGGAATCATCATCTACCCCACCGACACCATGTATGCCATCGGATGCCATGCCCTAAAGGAGCGTCCCATCGAGCGTATCTGCAAGCTGAAAGGCATCGACCCACGGAAAAACAACCTGTCCATCATCTGCTACGACCTGAGCAACATCAGCGAATACGCACGTGTGGACAACAATACATTCAAGCTGATGAAGCGGAACCTGCCGGGACCGTTCACCTTCATCCTCAACGCCGACAGCCGTCTGCCGAAAATTTTCCGCAACCGTAAGGAAGTGGGCATCCGTGTGCCCGACAACCCGATTATCCGGGAAATCTGCCAGGCTCTCGACGCCCCGATCATGACAACCACCCTCCCACTTGAAGAAGGCGAGGACATTGAGTACGTGACCGACCCGGAACTGATTGACGAGAAGTTCGGCGAGAAAGTCGACCTGGTTATCGATGGAGGGCCCGGTGGATTTGAACCTTCTACCGTAATTAATTGTTGTGAGGATATGCCAGAAGTAATCCGACAGGGAAAAGGCATATTGGACGAATAATTCTAACCACTAAAAACAAATGAATATGTTATCTGCATTACACATCATGTTGCTGGAGGCTTCACCTAAAATCAATGTGGAAGCCCTTCTCGACAAACTGGCCAACTGGGGAGTAGAAGCCGGAAAAGACATCATCGGAGCGATTCTGATTTTCGTCATCGGACGTTTTGTCATCCGCCAGATCAACCGTCTGTTCCTGAAGATCATCCGCCAACGCAAGCTGGAAATCAGCGTGGAGACTTTCTTGCGGAGCCTGCTCAGCATCCTGCTGAACCTCATCCTCGCTTTCGCCATCATCAGCCGTCTGGGAATTGAAACCACCAGCTTTGCGGCCTTGCTGGCTTCTGCCGGCGTAGCTGTCGGTATGGCCCTTTCGGGAAACCTGTCCAACTTTGCGGGAGGTCTCATCATCCTGGTGTTCAAGCCATTTAAGGTAGGCGACTACATCGACACCAGCAGTGCGGACGTAAGCGGAACCGTAAAGGAGATCCAGATTTTCCACACCGTACTGGCCACACTCGACAACAAGATCATCTATGTGCCCAACGGCGTGCTCAGCAGCAATGCCATCATCAATTACAGCAAGCAGAACATGCGCCGCGCAGAATGGGTAATCGGAGTGGAATACGGAGAAGATGTGGACAAAGTGAAGAAAGTGATTGAAAGCCTCATCGAGGCGGACACACGCATATTGAAGGATCCGGCTCCGCTCATCGCACTGAAAGCATTGTCGGCAAGCAGCGTGGACATTGTTGTCAGAGCCTGGGCCAAATCGGAGGATTACTGGAATGTGTATTTCGACATGAACAAGAATATCTATGACACGTTCAACCGTGCCGGCATCGGATTCCCGTTCCCGCAATTGACCGTACATCAGGCCAAAGACTGACATACATGCGGCCGGTATGACACCGGCAGACAGCACAAAAGGCACGGAAACGCAGAGGATATATCAAGATGATAAGCCCCGCGTTTCCGTGCCTTTGTATTCAAATATCATTTATGCGTATGGACTATTTCTGTCGGAGCCAGTTCGGCGTTACGCTTTTCAGTCTGTGCCACCACATTCCGTGCCAGTTCAATGAATGCCTGACCGGTCACCGAATCCTCGTCAAGTGCCACAGGTGTTCCTTTATCACCGTTCTCGCAAATGCTCTGCACGATAGGAATCTGCCCCAGCAAGGGAACATGAAGCTCCTCGGCCAACCGTTTGGTGCCCTCCTTGCCGAACAGATAATACCTGTTTTCAGGAAGTTCGGCCGGAGTAAACCATGACATGTTTTCCACCAGACCAAGAATCGGAACATTCACCTTGTCATTGGTATACATATTGATTCCCTTGCGTGCGTCGGCCAAAGCCACTTCCTGCGGCGTGCTTACGATTACAGCGCCCGTGATGGCCAAAGTCTGCAACAAAGTCAGATGAATGTCGCTCGTACCCGGAGGAGTGTCGAGGACGAAATAATCCAGCTCTCCCCATTCGGCGTCGCCTACCAGCTGCTTCAACGCATTGCTGGCCATTCCGCCTCTCCAGAGAGTAGCCTGGTCAGGGTTCACGAAGAAACCGATAGACAGCAGCTTGATGCCGTATTTCTCAATCGGGATAATCATGTCGCGGCCATTGATTTCCTCCGCATACGGACGGGCGTCCTCCACCTGAAACATCTTGGGCACCGAAGGACCGAAAATGTCCGCGTCAAGCAACCCGACCTTATAGCCCAGTTTTGAAAGGGATACTGCCAGATTGGCCGCCACTGTGGATTTTCCGACCCCTCCCTTTCCGGAAGAAACGGCAATGATATTCTTCACCTGTGGCAACATTTTTCCCGGTTCGGGTCGTGCGGCCTGCCGGCTCTCGGTGGCAATGGCCACTTCCACCTCTTTCGATACATACGTGTGAATGGCAGTCTCAGCCGATTTCACGACCGATCTCATAAACGGATCGGTCGGCTTGTCGAATATCAGCGAGAAGCTGACTTTCATGCCATCAATGCGAAGATTATCGGCCACCATCTCCGCTTCGACCAGATTCTTTCCCGTTCCCGGATAACGCACCGTCGCCAGTGCGTCAAGAATCAATTTAGGATACAATGTCATCATTATGAAATGTTTTTAGATTATCTCTCAAGACTTATTTGCTTGTCACCAGTCCGCTCCGCTTGCTACGGTTGTAACTGCGGTAATCGTCAAGCTCGATTTCCACATCCGGCTCACGCAACTCACCCTCATGCGGCAAGCGGAAACAGATGTATTTGATATTCAGTCCACGGTCGAGCCATTGCTGTTCATAATAAGTACGGATACTGAGAATGTCATCGTCCAATCCGGAATGATACAAATCGTCAGTAATGAACTCTACCGGAAACCGGTTCTCTTCAATCATGTATTTTGTATAGGTGAACATGAAGTTACTGTCCGTCTTAAGGTGCACCAGTCCGTCGGGCACCAAGAACTTCCGGTAACGGTCCATGAAATAAGTGGAGGTAAGACGCTTGGTCGCCTTCTTCATCTGAGGGTCAGAGAAAGTCAGCCAGATCTCACAAACCTCGTCCGGAGCGAAGAAACGGTCGATAATCTCAATGTTCGTCCGAAGGAAAGCCACATTCTTCAGTCCTTCCCGCAATGCGTCGGTAGCTCCGGTCCACATACGCGCGCCTTTTATATCCACACCGATAAAGTTCTTTTCCGGATACCGCCGTGCCAGTCCTACGGTGTATTCCCCCCTTCCGCATCCAAGTTCCAGCACGATCGGATTGTCATTCTTAAAGAAATCACTTTTCCATCTTCCTTTCATCTCACAAGGCGAATCGTCCATCACCGAATACGGGTATTCAAACACATGCGGATATTCCGCCATATCTGCAAATTTCGCGAGTTTTCCTTTTCCCATCTGTCGTTTTATTCCAGTTTCGGGCCAAAGTTACGGCTTTTCAACGGAATAGGCAACACAAAAACACTCACTGGAAGTAGACACAATGACAATACGGCGTTTAAATGACGTGAACTTCACACGATGAAACGATAATCTCTCTCATTAAGGCTTGAATTGAACTCACGCGAAAAAAATATGAAAGAATGAAAGTCTGCCACTACCTCCTTATCCTGCTGTGTCTGATAACCGGCTGCCGGAACGACCATGCGCCAAAGCTGTCCGGACATCCGCTTCTGATTACCGGAAACAACTGTCCGGACTTCTCGTCCGCCGCACGAAGTCAAACCGGAACGGATTTTCTGCAGGAAGGAGACCGGATCACATTTTTCTGCGAAGGAGGAATAACGGCCAACGGAGTCATTCTGACATACAATGGGACAAACTGGATTCCGGAGACTCCCTTGCAATGGTCGGGCGATGAAAAAGCCAGCTTTACGGCTGTATATCCTGTCATGCCTCTCAACGAAAACGGGAATTACGATGCCACCGGGCTCTATAATGAGGATGGCACGTTGAAAGACGTGCTCTTTTGTCAGGGAGAGAGCGAATATGGCCAAGAAATCAGACTGGATTTTTCCCACCGTTTCTCCCAATTGAATATTCAGGCAAATGCCTTTCTCAACAAGCGGATTGACAATGTGGTCTGCCAAAACGTTCCCATCCAATCGTTTAATCCCAAAAACAATGAGATCATCCTCCAAGAATCAGAATTCCACCAAACAGGAATGACAAAAAATGAGGAAGGTGTCTACAGTTTCATCTTCCCTCCTTCCGGAGACCAGAAGCAGGACATCACACTGACCTTCAACATGACAGATATGACCTGTCACACAAATAAGATTTCCGGGACAACCTTTGAGCCGGGATCCGCCTACATCTGTAAAGCCAACAGCAGCGGAAATCTCCCCGGAATTTACAATGCGGAAGACTT
>DWVR01000026.1 GCA_019120125.1 Candidatus Phocaeicola excrementigallinarum
ATATTCGTAATTTTGTCTTGGGTAATCATATGGCATTATTTCATTAACTTGTTATTTGTCAGATATAAAGTTACGAAAAATACTTGTGATTACCTATCTTTTTTAGAACTTTATTATCCCGAACTCACGTAAATCGTTGTTAATTGTAGGGGCGTTGGGACTGTCGGGAGGTCTTTTTGCCCAACAGAGTGTGAGAATGGGTGAGCTGGAGGTATCCAAGATATGGCAGGAGTATGGAACTGTTTTTGTACAGGATAGTGTGATGGAACTTCAGGCCCGGAGTGTGGCTAAAATAAGGCTGGATGGGGAAACGGATTGCTTTTCCGCCCGGATTTCCCTTTGCGGTCAGGAAGCAGGTTGGGATGGTTCGGAGATGGTGGTATAGCCTTTGGTTGACGGGACGAAACTGTTGTTCCGGAAAACGGCCGATGGGAAACGGTTGGCCGGTGTAGTGGGGACAGATGGAAAGATTGCGGATGGTTCTGTCCGTTTTGTCTTGAGAATGGACGGAAAGAAGATATACGACAGCGGTGTATTCTCAAAAGGTAAGGTTATTGACGTAAATGTTTCCTTGAGGGGCGGACGGCTGTTGGAGATGGAAATCGATCCTACGGCGGACGGAATAAGCGGTGATTGTCTGCGTCTGACCAATCCTTTTTTTATGTATCGAGGGGCTGTTCCCAGAATATTGGACGTAAATGCTTCGGGTGAGGGTCCGAAACAGCCGGACGAGATAGTGAAGCGTCTGGAAGCGAAAATAAAGGAATTGCCGGTAATGGAAGCGCTACTTTCCGACCGGACCCCGTTTGACTGGTTGTTGACGCCTGAAAAGGCGAAGGCCGGAATTTATCGTTCGGCTGACGGAAAAGACATCATTGTGGCCAACGAGATGGTTTCACGCACGTTTCGGGTGGTTCCGAATCTGGCTACGGTTGATTTTACCAACCGAATGTCGGGTGAAAGTATGCTGCGCGCGGTAAGTGGTGAAGGTGCGGTCTGGATAGACGGAAAGAAGTGGCGGATAGGAGGACTGTCGGGACAGCCGGAGCGCGGTTATCTGAAAAAAGAATGGATTGACAGCATGATGACGGTACCTGAGTCGTTTCTGGTGGAGGATTTTGAGATAAAGCCGGTAAAGGAGCGGATCCGTTGGGCACGCAGTCGTTGGGCATTGAACAAGAAGGCGCCAACGGGACAGGAGATAATATTCACCTTACGGGGGGAAAATGTGTTGAGTGATGTGGTGTGCAGGCTCCATGTGGCTGTCTACGACAGGATTCCGGTAATCAGCAAATGGATGGAGATAGTGAACAATTCGGCCTTGCCGTTGACCATAGACCATTTCATGGTAGAGGACCTGGCTTTTGCAGAGCCTGAATCGCCGGTCGGAGGCGACCCGTCTACCTTCCTGTTGCCCAATATCCACGTGGAGAGTGATTTTGCCTGTAAAGGAAGCTTTACGGAAAAGGAAACGGACATCACGGAAAAATGGGTGGCGGATCCCGCATATACTTCGCAGCGGAACTATTCGTTGCGTACTCCTTGTGTGTTGCAGGTAGCTCCGCCCATCGGGCCGGACCAGCTTGTACGTCCGGGAGACACTTTCAGCTCTTTCTGTGTCTATGAAATGCCGTTCGACAGTTACGACCGTGAGAGGAAGGGTTTGTTCACGCGCCGTTTCTACCGGACAATCGCACCGTGGACAACCGAGAACCCTATTTTCGTGCATCTTACGTCGAGCGATCCGGATGTGGTGCGCCGCATGGTAGACCAATGCGCGGAGACAGGCTATGAGATGATAATCCTCAGTTTCGGTTCGGGTGCGGACGCGGAGGATATTTCCGAAGAGAATATCGCCAAGTTCAAGGCTTTGGTGGATTATGCCAGAAGCAAAGGCATTGAGATGGGATGTTATTCCTTGCTGGCAAGCCGGTGGATCAGTGACGAAGTGGACGTAATCAATCCGGAGACGGGGAAACGCGGTGGAATGACATTCGGCAGCTCACCCTGTCTGTGCAGTGATTGGGGATATGAATACTTCCATAAAATCAGGACTTTTTTTGAACGGACCGGCATGACCTGTTTTGAGCACGACGGTTCCTATCCGGGGGATGTCTGTGCCTCGACAAGTCATACTTATCATAAAGGTCTCAAAGACTCGCAGTGGAACCAGTTCCATAAAGTCACGGAACTTTATCATTGGATGTGTGAGAACGGCATCTATCTGAATGTGCTTGATTTTTATTTCCTGAACGGATCGACGAAAGTCGGGATCGGTTATCGGGAGGCCAACTGGTCTTTACCCCGCGAGCGTCAGTTGATCCATACCCGCCAGCTGAACTATGACTGTACATGGGAGCGTATTCCTTCTTCGCTTTGGAGTTTTGTGCCGCTGGTGGAATATCAGGGAGGTGGAAGCGCGGCTACATTGGAGCCGCTGGGCGAGCATCTGTATGAATACAAGACATTGATGTTTCAGAACTATGGAGCCGGAGTACAGGCCTGTTATCGGGGACCGCGTCTTTATGATACTCCGGAAACCAAGCGGGTGGTAAAGGAGATTATCACATGGTATAAGAAGTACCGGAACATCCTGAACAGTGACATCATTCATCTCCGCAAACCGGACGCGAGAGACTGGGACGGTATTATGCATGTCAGTGTGGAAGGAAAAGAAAGGGCCTTGGCGATGTTCTTCAATCCGACAGACGAAGAGATGGTTCGTACTGTCCGTCTGCCTCTGTATTACACGGGACTGAAGAGTGAGGCAAGTATCCGTGAGCAGGAACGGAAGCCGCGGACGTATGTCCTGGACTGTGACGGCAATGTTGAGCTGACCGTCACGATTCCTGCCAGAGGTTATACGTGGTATGTGGTAGAAGAATAAGTCGGTTCGGAATCTCCGCAGAGAGCATAAAGGGTTCCGGTGGATTGAGCGGACACTTTATGTTCTCTGTGGTTGACATCCGGAATGTCGGGCACTCACATGGAGTGTGGGTTGTTCAATGGACCGGAGCGTGTTTTTTCCCGGGACTTCTTCGTTCTTTGCCTTTGTTCCGGGTAAGATCATCCCCCAGCTCTTTGCGGTATTTCTCGGCTATCTTGTTCAGCTCGATCACCTTTTCCGGGTACTGTGTGATTACGTTGTAGCGTTCTCCCGGATCTCTCCGCAGGTCGTAAAGTTCGGGTCGGGTCAGTGTGACGTTCGCAAGATTTCCCGGTTGTCCGTCATTCCCGGGATTATATGCTCCGTATGTCACGTATTTGTGTGGGAATACCAGTTTGAACTCACCGTCTGTCACGGCTTCCAGGTCGTTCTTGTTGTAGTAATAGACAAATGAAGTACGGGGATCCGCATTTTTCCGGCCTTCCACAAGAGACAGGATGCTGACGCCGTCGATTTTCCTTACGGGAAGGGGAGCACCGGCTATCTCGGCAAAGGTAGGAAACAGGTCGATGTTGGAGGCGAGCTTGTTGCAGATGCTTCCGGGGCGAGTGTGTCCTTTCCAATACATGATGCAGGGCACCCGGTTTCCTCCGTCGAATGTCGTGGCCTTGGCTTCGCGCAGTCCTCCTGCAGAACCGGCATGGTTGCCGTAGTTTGCCCACGGGCCGTTGTCGGAGGTGATTACAATCAGCGTGCGGTCCAGCAGTCCTTCTTCGCGCAATGTCTTTACCACTTCTCCTATGCTCCAGTCTATCTCCATCATGACATCGCCGAAAAGCCCTTGCTCGCTTTTCCCTTTGAACTTGTCGGATACCGCAAGCGGAACATGCGGCATGGAATGGGCCAGGTAGAGGAAGAAAGGCTTTTTGCGATTTTTCCTGATGAACTTGACGGCCCGTTCCGTATAGTCCGTCGTAAACCGGCTTTGGTCTGTATTGTATCCTGCCACCTCATTGCCGTCGTAGGTGGGGAGGTCGGGAAAGTGGAACACTTCTCCCTGTTGCGGATGGTTCGGCCACATGTCGTTGGAGTAGGGCAGTCCGTAGTATTCGTCAAATCCGTTCTGGAGCGGCAGGAACTGATGTGTGTCGCCCAGATGCCATTTCCCGAATATGGCCGTGCTGTAGCCTTTCTGCTTGAGCAGCTCTCCCATGGTCATTTCATCCGGATGGATGCCGTAGTCTGAATCCGGTCCGGGTGCGCCGGCGAATCCGATACGGTTGGGATAGCATCCTGTGAGCAGGCCGGCGCGTGATGCGCCGCTGATGGGCTGGCAGGCCAGGAAATGCGTGAAGCGCACTCCTTGTGCGGCCAGACTGTCGATGTGCGGTGTTGTATATCCGTACGCGCCGTTGCAGGAGAAGTCACCGTATCCCACATCGTCTAAATTGACAAGTACAAAGTTCGTGTATTCCTGTGCGTGGAGGGGTGTGCTCATGCACCAGAACAGTCCGCCCAAGGCTGCGGCTGACAATTGGATTGTTTTTTTCTTTCTGTTGTCTTTCATGGTCAGTGGTTTTTGTTTTGCCGTTTGTCTGTTTCTTTTCAGAAACATATGACAAATGTAGTTAAAAATCTGATGTTTTCACATAAAACCATGCAGTAATCTCAGAAAAAAACGCTTAATTTATAAACATTTTTTAGTTAAAGGATATTCCGTCGGAGGGTAGAGGAATGAAGGCGGACGGTGCATGAGAATGCCGTTCCAGGGTATTGTGGATGGGGTTCCCACGTTGGACAGAAAACGTCTTGACGTTTCCGGTAAAACGCCAAGGCGTTTTGGTCAAAACAACAGGACGTTTCAAGAAAAACGTCTTGGCGTTTTCCTTGAATCCTTTAGACAGTATGAAGAGTGAGATTTTAATGTCGGAATTATAAACTAAGGCTTATGAAAAAAACAGGTTTGATAAGCGGACTGTTTTTCCTTTTGTGTCTCTTCGTGACATCGCTTCGGGCACAAAGTTACGACCAGATGTGGAAGGAAGTGGAGAATCTGGAGAAAAAGGATTTGCCGAAGTCGGTCATCCGTCAGGTGAACTGGATTTATGCGAAGGCAGAGAATGAAAAGAACGCTCCCCAGATGATGAAGGCGTTTCTGGTGCGTGCGGAAAAGAAAGTGGGTCTTTCGCCGGACAGTCTTGCCGGACAGATGGACGCGCTCCGCCAGTGGGCGGCTGAGGAGAAGGATACGGTGGCACGTGCGGTGCTGAACCATGTCATGGGGGCGTGTCTGCTGGAGAGCCGGAACGCTGATGTGGACACGGTGCTGGGGTATTTCCGTGAATCGTTGAAATTCCCTGAAGTGTTGGCTAAAATTTCGGCAAAGGATTACCACCCGATGACAGAAAGCGGCAAGCTCAGTGAAAAGTATTTCGGCGACACGATGCTCGACTTGCTGGCTCGTCAGGCTGTCTACAGGTTGTCGTGGGGATATGTGGACGTGACGAGAAGCAGTGAGGCGCGTCATGCCGTGCTGGATATCTATAACGGTCTGATTGATTATTATGCGAAATCGGGCGACCGGTCCGCGGAATTGCTCACCCGTCTCTGTCTGCTTTCCTATCGGCAGGGACATGAATTGGTTTCTCCTCTTAAAGTGTCTGATGAAGAAACGGTTACTTTGCTGCGCGGATGGATGGAGCAATATGCGGATGTGGAGGCGTGTGCGGCCGCCTATGTGCATCTGACGGAACTCTATCATGGAAACCAACGGTTTGTGGAAGCGATGCGGGTGATTGACGAGGGTCTGAAGCGTTATCCGAAGTCGGAGTTTTCCGCCGACTTGAAGGATTACCGTCGCAGAATCTTGTATCCTTCCCTGCAGATGCATACGCAATGGGCTTATCCTGGTGAGGATGCCGTATTTGAGGTGGAGTCAAAGAATCTGAAAGGAGTGACTTTAGAGGTATACCGTCTGAATCTGAAAGCCTCCGCCTCTGTGTTTGCAGGCGGAATGGAACGGAAAGACATGGTGAAGAAATACGGCAGACTGGTCGGAAGCAGGCATTATGAGCTTCCCGACACACCCGAATACAAGGACTCGGCAAGTGTCCTTACTTACCGGATGCCGGAGCCGGGCATTTATATGTTGAAGTCCATCCCCGACGGATATAAGGACAAGGCGGAATATGAGCTGGTGCATTTGTCTCCGTTGCAGATACTTTCTTTCCCGCTGGAGAATAAGGAGACGGAATATTATGTGGTCGACCGCCTGACCGGACATCCCGTTCCGGAGGCGGAGATTGTGTTCTACTCCATTCCGGTGCCGGGGAACTATACGCTTTACCGTACGTTCAAGACCGATGGTGACGGACGTGCCGTGGTGCCGAAACTGGAGGAAAATATGCTTTGGATGAACGCGCGTAAGGGAAGCGATGATTTCATGCAGATTTCCTATACGCACGGAGGGAACGGGCTGAATGTCGCGTCAAAAGAAACGGAGAGATACCGCACGGAGCTTTATACCGACCGGGCACTGTATCGTCCCGGACAGACCATGTACGTGTCTGGCGTGGCTTACAAGCAGAACGGTGACGAGACGAAAGTCCGTAGCGGGTGGAAGTTTACGTTGACTTTGCGCGACGCGAACAACCAGGAACTGGCGAAGAAGGAACTGGTTACGGACGATTTCGGCGGATTCCGTGCCGAGTTTTCCTTGCCTCAGTCGGTGCTTCCGGGCAATTTCCGTCTGGAGGTAGAGAACGGCGGACGTTTCGTTCGTGTGGACGAGTACAAACGTCCCACTTTTGATGTGGTCTTTACTCCTTACAAGGATGCCTATACTATGGGCGATACCTTGTCGCTCGAAGCCGTGGCCAAGGGCTTTTCAGGCGTTCCGGTACGCAACGGAAAGGTGCGTTACACTGTCACCCGCTCGCAGGCATGGTTCTGGCGTATCGGTGGAGGTTCGTCCGCTGTTATCAGCGAGGGGGAAGTACAGACAGATTCGGACGGAAAGTTCCGTGTGGACGCATTCCTGCAGAAGCCTGACGTGAACACCGATGAATGGAACAGCTACTACATATATAAGGTGAGCGCAGATGTGACGGACATTGACGGAGAGACCCAGCTGGGAAGTCTTTCACTTCCGGTCGGGAAGCAGTCAATGGGATTGCAGATAGAAGGACTGCGCACAAAAGTGATGCGTGAGAAGAATGAGAAAATACAGTTTCTGGCACGGAATCTGAATGGAGAGACGGTAGCGGCCAGCGTCATTTATCATGTGTATGCATTGAATAAAGACGACAAGAAAGGCAGGCTGGTGGCGCAGGGCGAACAGGCTGCGCAGACCGCTTTCGTACCTGAATCATTGCTGGCCTGTCCGTCGGGAAAATACAGGATCGAGATTTCCGCCAAAGACAGTCAGGGACGGGAATGCAAGGCTGAACAGGATTTCGTGCTCTTCTCGAAAGAGGATGTCCGTCCGCCTTATGAGACGGTAGAATGGTTCTATCAGGACGGTACCGAGTTCAGTGAACAGGAGCCGGTGACCTTATACATCGGTTCGAGCGAACAGGATGTATATGTGTTTCATTCCATTTATTGTGGAGACAAGCGCATCCATACGGAACAGTTGACTTTGAACAATGAGGTCCGGAAGTTCGTCTATCCTTATAAGGAAGCCTATGGCGACGGCATTACGGTCAGCTTCGCCTTTATGCGGAAAGGAGTGTTCTATACAAAGCAGGTGTCCGTCACCCGACCGAAACCTCATAAAGAGCTGACCCTGAAGTGGGAGAGCTTCCGTGACAACCTTGTGCCGGGCGGACAGGAGGAATGGACGTTGAGCATTCTCGACAGGAACGGTCGACCGGTCGATGCACGTTTCATGGCCACGCTTTATGACGCTTCGCTGGACCGTCTGCTGGAGAACCAATGGAGCTTCAGCCTGAATTTCAGGCGTTACACTCCTTCCGTATGGCCGGGAACGCACAGCATGAACACGTATTTCTCCTTGTATTCACCGTTTTACGACCGCACTTACTCGGATGTGTATGATTTTGATTTTCTGAACAACCGTTACAGCCGTCTGTATATCCCGTCTTTGCGGACAAGTCAGCGGTTGGTCGTCAATGCGGTGGCCGGCGGAAGGGTGATGATGGCGCGCAGTCTGGCTTCTTCCAAGGCTTTGTATGAGACGGTTGCGGCAAAGGCCGCTCCCGAGATGGAGGATGCCACGCTTGATGAGGGGTTTGACAGGAACGATAATTTTGCAATGACGGATGTGGCCCAGTTGTCCGCTCTCGAATCAGAGAGTGGTTATACTCCGTTGCGTGACAATTTCGCCGAAACCGCCTTCTTCTATTCAGATTTGCGTACCGATTCTACGGGGGCTGTCCGTCTGGTTTTCACCATGCCGGACGCGGTGACGGAATGGAGACTGATGGGAATGGCGCATACGCAGGATATGGATTACGGACTGATCACGGCAAAGGCAAAGACCAGCAAACCGTTTATGGTGCGTCCCAATATGCCGCGCTTCGTGCGTGTGGGCGACCGAATCGTCATTGCGGCATCGCTGGACAATCTTTCCGCTGGAACTGTTTCGGGTATCGTCCGTATGCAGTTGTTGAATCCGGTGGATGATAAGGTGGTTTTTGCGTCGGAACAGCCGTTTGAGGTAAAGGCAAATGAGAACGGAGTAGCCCGCTTCGAGTATGAGGTGACGGATAAATACGAGGTGCTGATTTGCCGGATTGTGGCCGATGCGGGCGAATACAGCGACGGTGAGCAACATTATCTTCCGGTGTTGACCGACAAGCAGTGGGTGACGGAGACCTTGCCTTTCCAGTTGAAAGAAAACGAGACCAAAACATTGGAGCTTGACGACCTGTTCAACAAGCAGAGCAAGACGGCTACCGACCGCCGTCTGAGCATCGAACTGACCGCCAATCCGATCTGGTATGCGGTACAGGCTCTTCCGGTACTTTCCGATCCGGACAATGAGGATGCTTTCTCTTGGGCTTCCGCCTATTATGCCAACACACTTGCCGGACAGATTCTTGACAGGAATCCGAAAATCAGACAGGTGTTCGGTGCATGGGCGGCACAGGGAACCGACAAGGTGACCTGGTTGGGTAAGCTGGAGCAGAATCAGGACTTGAAAGGTATTCTGCTCAAGGAAACTCCCTGGCTCACGGAAGCTGCCGATGAGACTGAGCAGAAACGCCGTATCGCGGTGCTCTTCGACCTGAACCGGATGGGAAGCCAGTTGCGGACGGATGTGGAGCACTTGCGTAAACTGCAGCGGGCGGACGGAAGCTGGTCATGGTTTGAAGGAATGTCCGGAAGCCGGATTGTCACCACCGAGGTTGTGACGCTCATGGCAAGACTGAAGAGCATGGGCGCCTGGACGGATACTCAGATGGATGGGATGTATCTGAAAGGCTGGAACTGGCTGACCGCAAAGATGCGCGAGGAATATGACACCATGAGAAGACGCGAAGAGATGCACGACTTGAATGTACTTCCGAGCGACTTGGCGGTGAAATATCTTTATGTCTGCGCTCTGGACAAGTTTGCGGCAACGAAGGCCGACAAGACTGTCAACACCTATATGCTGGAAAGGCTGGAAAACCGTTCGGCAGAATATACCATCCGTGAGAAGGCGATGATTGCCATCGTGATGCAGGGGGCGGGCAAGACGGCTGAGGCGAAGACTCTGGTGCATTCTATCAAGGAATATTCGTTGTACACTCCTGAGATGGGACGTTATTTCGACACGTCGAAAGCCTTGTATTCCTGGAGCAGCTATAAGATTCCTACCCAGACTTTAGCGATGGAAGCCATAGCACGGGTGGAGCCTGACACGGTGATGCATGCGGAAATGCAGCAATGGCTGTTGAAGCAAAAGCAAGTGCAGGCATGGGGTAATTCGCTGGAGACGGCTGATGCCGTGTATGCTTTGCTTTGCTCGGGCGGCAATCAGCTGGAGGCTTCCGGTAAAATGACCGTCAAGTCGGAAGGCATGGTGATGGAGACACCGGACGACGCGTTGGGTTATGTACGCCGTACCTATACCGGAGATGAGACGGAACTGAAGCAGGTGGAAGTGGCACGGACAGGTCACGGAATCGGTTGGGGCGCCGTGTATGCTCAATATCTGGAAGACATGGACAAGCTGGAGAACGCGAAGGGGAACGGACTGCACATCAGCCGTGATGTCCTGATGAACGGGAAGCCTGTGGGCCGGAAAACCATGCTCAGTGTGGGTGACAAGTTGACCGTTCGTTTGAGTGTCAAGGCCGACCGTGACATGGATTTCGTCCAGATAAAGGATGCTCGTCCGGCCTGCTTCGAGCCGGAAGAACAGCTTTCAGGCTACCGTTGGAATGCGGAGACGGGCATCGGGTATTATCAGGTGAGCCGTGACGCTTCGACCGAGTTCTTTATCGACAAGATGCGGAAAGGGAGCTATGTCATTGAGTATACGGTGTATGTGGATCGGGCCGGAATCTATCAGGCTGGTATGGCAGACATACAGTCGGCATATGCGCCTGAGTTTGCCGGACATACCGGAGGAATGAGTGTGACTGTGGGTGATTGAGAATTGGTAAACAATTTTTAAATCACTTGCTGATGTTTGTTTGCAAAGGTTTTTCTCTTTATCTTTGTTCTTCAAATTGTGGATAAAGAATGAAGCGGATTTACATATCACTGATTGTGTTTTGGGTGTGCCTGTTGGTTCAGGCACAGCCCAAGATCACATTCGACAGCGAGACGAAGGACTTGGGTTACGTGCTTTGGCGTAATCCGGTGACTGTGACCTATAAGTTCACCAATACCGGCGACAAGCCTTTGGTCGTGTCGAATGTGACCGTGTCGTGCGGCTGTATGAAGGCAAAATGGACGGAAGAACCGGTGATGCCCGGTGACAAGGGTGAGATTACGGCTGTGTTTGATGCGGAGGCTATCGGACATTTTTATAAAGATCTGGGTGTGTATTGCAATGCGGCGACGGAACCCGTTTATGTGGATTTCAATGGTGAGGTGACAGCCGATTCCAAGAACTTCTCGTTCACGCATCCTTATTTGATCGGTGCCATCCGGCTTAATCAGGACGAGCTGAATTTTGAGGCGGTACATAAAGGCGACCGTCCGGAAATCGAGCTGTTGGTGGCCAACACCTCCAATAAGGCTTACTCGCCGGTATTGATGCATCTTCCTCCTTATCTGGAGGCGGAGGCGTTGCCCGAAAAACTGGGACGCGGCAAGGCCGGGAAAATCAGGGTGACCTTGAATACCGACAAGTTGCCGAAACTGGGAATCACGCGTGCGACCGTTTATCTGTCACGTTATTCGGGTGATAAGGTGGGAGCGGAGAATGAGATTCCGGTTTCCGTGGTGTTGCTTCCGGATTTCTCCCAGTTGACCGAGCAGCAGAAAAACAATCCTCCTGTCCTGTCTGTCTCAAGCAAGCAGCTGGAGTTTGTCAATCTGCGTCCGAACCAGAAGAAGTCCCAACACGTGGTCATTACCAATACAGGTAAGTCGGATCTGGTGATTCAGGATATGCAGGTGTTCAGTATCGCTTTGGGTGTCAATCTGAAAAAGCGTGTGCTGAAGCCGGGCGAGTCGACCAAGATGAGAATAACTGTCCTGGCCTCCAATTTGCCGAGGGTGAAGGGAAGACCCCGTGTGTCATTGATCACGAACGATCCGGAACATCCGATGGTGACCATCCGTGTGAACGCGCAATTGAAGTCGAACGAAAAATAATATCTGTATGGAACACCCCGAAAACAAGGAAGAATATAAGGGGTTAACTGTCAATCAGGGAGTGGAACAACCCTCCATTGTTAATCCTTATCTGAAGCTGAGAAAGAAACCGAAACGCCGCCAGTTGTCGGTGGGTGACTATGTGGAAGGTATCGTGAAAGGAGACATCACGGTGTTGAGCCAGGCTGTGACGCTGGTGGAAAGCGTGAAGCCGGAACATCAGGTGTTGGCTCAGGAGGTGTTGGAGAAATGCCTTCCTTATACGGGCAATTCCGTACGTGTCGGCATCAGTGGGGTTCCCGGAGCGGGAAAAAGTACGTCGATTGATGTGTTCGGACTTCATGTGTTGCAGGAGTACGGAGGAAAGCTGGCCGTGCTGGCTATCGATCCTAGCAGTGAACGCTCGAAAGGAAGTATTCTGGGCGACAAGACCCGTATGGAGAAACTTTCCGTGCATCCCGACTCGTTTATCCGTCCCAGTCCCACGGCGGGCTCTTTGGGAGGAGTGGCCCGCAAGACACGCGAGACGATCCTTCTTTGTGAGGCCGCCGGATTCGATAAGATTTTCGTGGAAACCGTCGGGGTTGGTCAGAGTGAGACTGCCGTGCACTCGATGGTGGATTTTTTCTTGCTTATCCAGCTTGCCGGGACGGGAGATGAGCTTCAGGGCATCAAGCGGGGGATCATGGAGATGGCTGACGGTATCGTCATCAACAAGGCTGACGGGAACAATATCGAGAAGGCCAAGCTTGCAGCCACCCATTTCCGTAATGCCCTTCATTTGTTTCCGGCTCCGGAATCGGGGTGGACACCTCAGGTGTTGACTTATTCCGGATTCTATGGCATCGGCATTAAGGAAATCTGGGATATGATTTATAAGTACATCGCTTTTGTCAAGGCGAACGGCTATTTCCTGCGGCGACGGAATGAGCAGTCGAAATACTGGATGTATGAGACCATTGACGAGCATCTTCGTGACAGTTTCTATCAGGATGAGGTCATTTCCCGGATGTTGGCGGAGGCGGAGGCGGAAGTGCTTAGCGGAAAGGTTACCTCATTTTCGGCCGCACGCAGGTTGCTTGACGTTTATTTCAGAAAAATGAAATAGTTTTTTCATGTTCCCATGCATAAATATGTGGAATCTGTTTCGTTTTAATCTCATTCTTTCAGAAAAGAGAAGAAAAATGGTCTATGCTGTATCTTAAACTGAATTAAAATGTAACTTTGCGCCCGGATTTTATTTTTGAGAAATGCAAAGCGAGAACAGACCGATTATAGAGGTGAGGAATGTGTCGAAATATTTCGACGACAAGACTGCGTTGGACGATGTGAGCCTTTCCATAAGGAAAGGTGAATTTGTGACAATACTGGGACCTTCCGGATGTGGAAAGACTACATTGCTGAGGCTGATAGCGGGGTTCCAGACGGCTTCGGAGGGGATGATACTGATTAACGGGAGGGAGATGACCCGTACCCCTCCCCATAAGCGGCCGGTAAATACTGTATTTCAGAAATATGCCTTGTTTCCCCACTTGAATGTATACGATAACATCGCGTTCGGACTGAAATTGAAGAAAATGCCGAAAGCGGAAATTATGCGGAAGGTGCAGGCGGCGCTGAAGATGGTGGGGATGACCGATTATGAGTACCGGGATGTCAATTCGCTTTCTGGCGGGCAACAGCAGCGTGTGGCTATCGCGCGGGCGATTGTCAACGAGCCGGAAGTGCTGTTGCTGGACGAGCCTTTGGCCGCGCTCGACCTGAAGATGCGCAAGGATATGCAGATGGAATTGAAGGAAATGCATAAAAGATTGGGCATCACATTTGTGTATGTGACACACGACCAGGAGGAGGCGCTTACCTTGAGTGATACGATTGTGGTGATGAGCGAAGGCAGGATACAGCAGATCGGGACCCCGACGGATATTTATAATGAACCGGTCAATTCGTTTGTGGCCGACTTTATCGGTGAAAGCAATATTTTGAACGGGACGATGGTGAAGGACCGTTTGGTCAGTTTCTGTGGAAGAGATTTTGAGTGTGTGGACGAAGGCTTCGGAGAGAATGTGCCGGTGGACGTGGTCGTCCGTCCGGAAGATCTGTATATCTTTCCGGTATCCGAAAAGGCCAAGGCTCAGCTGCGTGGAGTGGTGCAGTCGTGTATCTTTAAGGGAGTGCATTATGAGATGGCGGTGCTTTGCGACGGGTATGAATTTATGGTGCAGGATTATCATGCATTCGGGGCCGGAATGGAAGTCGGATTGCGTGTGAAGCCGTTTGACATCCATATCATGAAGAAAGAGCGTGTCTGCAATGTTTTTGAGGGGAGGATGATTGACGGAACGCATGTGGAGTTCTTGGGCTATGAGTTTGAATGCGCCCCTGTAAATATGGAGGACAGCTCAAAGGACTGGAGTCATGTGACGGTGGAAGTGGATTTTGACAAGATTGATCTGTTGGATGACGCGGAAGACGGTATGCTGACGGGCGAAGTCAAGTTCATCCTGTATAAAGGAAATCATTATCATCTGACGGTGTTGTCGGATTGGGATGAGAATGTGTTTGTGGATACGGACGATGTATGGGATGACGGTGACCGTGTAGGCATTGCCATCCGTCCGGAAGATATTCGTGTGAAAGTTAAAGCAGCAGAGAGCCATGAATAAATTGTGTTTGTTCTTTTCTTCGCGGAAAAGCTGGACATTGCCCTATCTGATATTTTCTGTCATATTCGTAATCGTACCTTTGCTGCTGATTGTGGTGTATGCTTTCACTGATGAGGCCGGAAATCTGACTATGGACAATTTCAGTAAGTTCTTTGCCCATCCGGAGGCCGTAAATACCTTTATTTATTCGATAGGCATTGCTATTCTGACCACTATAGGCTGTGTGGTTCTTGGATATCCTGCCGCATGGATTCTCAGCCAGAGCAGCTCGGGTTATTCCAAGACACTGGTTATGCTTTTCATTCTTCCTATGTGGGTGAATATTCTGATCCGTACACTGGCGACAGTGGCCCTTTTTGATTTTGCCCGTCTGCCGTTGGGGGAAGGCGCGTTGATTTTTGGGATGGTCTACAATTTCATTCCTTTCATGATTTATCCGGTATATGATACTTTGCGTAAGATGGACAAAAGTTATATTGAGGCGGCACAGGATCTGGGGGCCAGTCCGGCACAGGTGTTCTGGAAGGTTGTGCTTCCTTTGTCCATGCCAGGAATTATCAGTGGGGTGATGATGGTGTTCATGCCGACCATCTCTACTTTTGCCATTGCAGAGTTGTTGACCATGAACAATATTAAGCTGTTCGGTACCACTATCCAGGAGAATATCAACAACAGCCTTTGGAATTATGGAGCGGCTTTGTCGTTGATCATGTTGTTTCTGATAGCGGCCACATCGGTGTTCAATACGGACGAGCGTGAGGAGAATCAGAAAGGAGGTGGGGCATGGTAAAGAAGATTCTCATGCAGACTTATTTGTGGGTGTTGCTGATTCTGCTTTATGCGCCGATTATGATTATTGTGGTGTTCTCGTTTACTGAGGCGAAGGTGCTGGGTAATTGGACTGGATTTTCCATGAACCTGTACAAGTCGTTGTTGGATACGGGTGCCCACCATTCGTTGATGAATGCGTTTGTCAATACCGTCGCCATTGCGTTGATTGCGGCTGTCGTTTCCACCTTTTTGGGAAGCATTGCGGCGATCGGTATCTTTAACCTGAAGGCAAGGGGGCGTAAGGCGATGGGTTTCATCAACACGATTCCGATTCTGAATGGTGATATCATTACGGGGGTGTCATTGTTTCTGCTGTTCGTGTCATTGGGTGTCACTCAAGGCTTTACTACTGTAGTGCTTGCGCATATCACTTTCTGTACTCCTTATGTGGTGCTGAGCGTCATGCCCCGGCTCAAGCAGATGAATCCGAATCTCTATGAGGCTGCGCTTGATTTGGGAGCGACTCCGATGCAGGCTTTGTGGAAAGTGATAGTGCCCGAGATACGTCCGGGAATGATCAGTGGATTTCTTCTGGCACTGACTATCTCTATCGATGATTTTGCGGTGACGGTGTTCACTATAGGCAATCAGGGACTGGAGACATTGTCGACATATATTTATGCTGACGCGCGCAAAGGTGGGCTTACCCCGGAACTGCGTCCGTTGTCGGCTGTCATTTTTGTCGTGATACTTGTACTTCTTATCATCATCAACCGTCGTGCGGGCAAGATAAAGAAGTGATTCGGTTGTTATATGGAAATCTCAATGGAAAAGAAATGAAAAGACTGCGTTTGATTGTTTTGATGCTTCTGGGTGGTCTGGCGCTGTCCGGTTGCTACAATGAATCGGATTCGAGGGAGCATGTCCTTAAAATCTATAACTGGGCGGACTATATCGGGGAAGGAGTGCTGGAGGATTTCCAGCAATACTATAAGGAGCATACGGGGAAGTCTGTCCGTATTGTGTATCAGACTTTTGATATCAATGAGATAATGCTTACCAAGATAGAGCGCGGGCACGAGGATTTCGACGTGGTCTGCCCTTCCGAATATATTATCGAGCGGATGCTTCGTAAGAAATTGTTGTTGCCTATTGATACGGTCTTCATCAATTCGCCTAATTACATGCATAACGTGGCTCCTTATATACAAGGACAGATCGACAGACTGGGTGTTCCGGGGGAGTTGCCGGCCAGGCGCTATGCCGTATGTTATATGTGGGGAACTGCCGGATTGCTGTATAACAAGAAATATCTTAAGGAAAGTGATGTGGATTCATGGGATTGTCTGTGGAACCGTCGTTATGCGGGTAAGATACTGATGAAGGATTCGTATCGTGATTCGTATGGGACAGCTCTTCTTTATGCCAACCGGAAAAAACTGGCTGAAGGTTCAGTGAATGTGGCAGACCTGATGAACGATTATTCACCGGCGGCAATGGATACGGTGGAACGGTATCTGAAGCTTCTGAAACCGAATGTGGCAGGATGGGAAGCTGATTTTGGGAAAGAAATGATGACTAAAGAGAAGGCCTGGATCAATATGACCTGGAGTGGTGACGCCCAATGGGCAATCGATGAGGCGGCTGAAGTAGGGGTCGATTTGGGATATGTAGTCCCTAAGGAAGGAAGTAATGTCTGGTATGATGGATGGGTGATCCCTAAGTATGCAGGGAATATTGAAGCCGCAAGCTATTTCATCAATTTCATGTGCCGTCCTGATATTGCCTTGCGGAATATGGAGGCTACGGGCTATGTCAGCTCTGTCGCTTCTGCCATGATTCTGGAGGCGGCTGTGGACGAGACAGCCGATTATGTGGATGCCAGCTATTTTTTCGGACCTGAGGCTTCTCATGTGCGGTTGGACAACACCCAATATCCGGACAAATCAGTGATTGACCGTTGTGCCATGATACGTGATTTCGGGGAAAAGACTGTGGATGTGCTTGAAATCTGGTCACGTGTGAAAGGGGATAATCTGAACAGTGGAATCGTTATTCTGATCTTTGTGGTTGTAGGCGGTTTGTGTGTCTTTCAGATCCGGCATCGGTATATTTTGTATAAAAGAAGGAGCTTGCAGCACCGGCGTCATCGTCGTCGGAGAGTATCCCGGACATCCTGACGGTAATGGAAGAGACTGTCCCGGAACGGATGATGGATTGTTTCCGTTCCACGACAGTCTCGTTTTCATGTCTTTTTACCGCCGGAGGCGGCAAGATGATGCAGGATTGTCAGATTGACAGCTCGTTCAATACATTTACCAGTTCACGGTCAATCGGCTTGTCGTTCTTGATGGCCTTAGTGAACGGAACATATACGATCTCATCGTTTTCGATACCGATCATCACATTGCGCTGACCTTCCATCAAAGCCTGGATACTGGCTACACCCATGCGGCTGGCAATGATACGGTCGTGAGCGGTGGGACGTCCGCCACGTTGCAAGTGACCGAGAATAGTTACACGTACATCATATTGTGGATATTCGTTCTTTACACGTTCTGCATAATGCATGGCACCTCCTGTGATTTCACTTTCAGCGACCAGCACGATGGAACTGCTTTTTGATTTACGGAAACCGTTGTTGATGAATTCCTCCAACTGGTCAACTTCTGTGTTGAACTCCGGAATGATGGCAGCTTCCGCACCTGCCGCAATGGCACCGTTCAATGCCAGGAAGCCGGCGTCACGTCCCATTACTTCCACGAAGAACAGACGTTCATGAGAAGTCGCCGTATCACGGATTTTGTCTACAGCATCCAGAATGGTGTTCAAGGCCGTGTCGTATCCGATTGTTGTATCTGTTCCGAAGAGATCGTTGTCGATGGTTCCGGGAAGGCCGATACAAGGAACATCAAATTCCTGGGCCAACATGCGGGCACCCGTCAGTGAGCCGTCACCGCCGATTACAATCAACGCGTCGATCCCTTCCTTTTTCATTGTCTCGTAAGCGATCTGACGGCCTTCAGGGGTCTTGAATTCCTGGCAGCGTGCGGTTTTCAGGATCGTACCACCCAACTGGATGATGTTGCTTACATTTTCAGTCTTGAACTCTTTGATCTCACCGGTGATAAGACCTTTGTAACCTCTGTAGATACCTTTCACTTTCAATCCGTTGAAGATGGCAGAGCGAGTGATCGCGCGGATTGCGGCGTTCATGCCGGGAGCATCGCCTCCGGAAGTCAGAATACCGATACATTTTATAGTTCCCATAATTACAAGTGTTATGTTTAGATGTGCAAAAATACAAAATAACTGTCTATCAGTAAATACAAACTTATTAAATTTTTAAGAGTTCCTATTTTTTCGTTATCTCTTTCTTACAAGCCTCCATCAGCCATTTGGGAGTGGATGTCGCGCCGCATATTCCGATTGAACTTGTGCTTTCCAGCAGATTCTTGTCTATGTCTTCCGGACCGTCAATCTGATAAGAGTTGGAGTTGACGGATTTGCATTCATGGAAGAGTATTTTCCCGTTTGAGCTTTTATGGCCGCAGACAAAGAAAATAAGGTCGTGGCTGGCGGCAAACTTCCGGATATTCGGCATCCGGTTGGCTACTTGACGGCAAATGGTGTCGAAATATTCGAATGTGGCATTCTTTGAGACATGTTCTTTTATATAGGCTACAATCTGGCGGAACTCGTCGAGCGACTTGGTGGTCTGTGAGTAGAGGCGAATGTCTTTTGTGAAGTCCAGCTTGTTCACCTCCTCGATACTCTCGATCACGATGGCCTTTCCAGCGGTCTGGCCTACAAGTCCCATTACTTCGGCATGTCCTTTCTTTCCGAAGATGACAATCTGCTTCTCTTTTCCGGAAGGGGTGGAATCATATTCCTGTTTGATGCGTTTCTGGAGACGCAACACGACCGGGCAGGTCGCGTCTATGATTTCAATATGATTCCGCCGTGCTGTTTCGTATGTCTCGGGCGGTTCACCATGGGCGCGGAGCAATACCTTCACGTTTTTCAGCTCCCCGAATTCCTTGTGGGTGATGGTGATGAGCCCCATTTTCCGGAGACGTTCACATTCCTGACCGTTATGCACGATGTCACCCAGGCAATAAAGGATTTCTCCTTTTGCCAGTTCTTCTTCTGCCTTGCGGATGGCTGTAGTCACTCCGAAGCAGAAGCCTGAGCCTTCATCTATTTCTACATTATTCATGGACAGCCTTATTGAATTGTTCTTTCAGCCATTCTTTTTGTTCGGCGATGGTCAGATGGCTGTTGTCGAGCAGGATGGCATCGTCCGCTTTTCGTAGAGGGCTGATTTCACGGGTCTGGTCAATGTGGTCACGTTCTTTCACGTTCTTCAGGATCTCGTCGAAAGACACTTCCTGCCCTTTGGCTTTCAGTTCATCGTAACGGCGCTGGGCACGGATTTCGGCTGAGGCAGTTACGAATATTTTCAGCTCTGCCTCGGGAAATACAGCCGTTCCGATGTCGCGTCCGTCCATGACGATACCTTTCTCCTTTCCCATCGCCTGCTGCTGTCCCACCATTGCCTGGCGGACAAATCCCAGTGTGGCGACCGGACTGACATGCGAGGATACCTCAAGTGTGCGTATCTGTTCTTCCACGTTATTGCCGTTGAGGAAAGTCATCGGACGTTGGGTCTCCGGATTCAGGCGGAAGGAAATATGGATGTCGTCCATTTGCCGGCGCAGTCCGTCCTCCTTGACGCTTCCGTCAGGGTTGAACAGATGGTGTTCCAGGCAATAGAGGGTGACGGCCCGGTACATGGCGCCGCTGTCAATGTAGATGTATCCTATTTCTTTAGCCAGGTCTTTAGCCATGGTGCTTTTCCCGCACGAAGAAAAGCCGTCGATTGCGATGATAATCTTTTTCATGTCGTTCCGAACGGTTTTTTATGAGTTGATTGAAAGTTCAAAGATACTCATTTGTTCGTTTTTTCCTGCTGTGAAAACGTAAATGTTTGTTATTCCTGAGAAGAAAATCCGGAAAGGGCTTTCACTTTTCGGAAAAACGGGCATGACTTGTCCCTGAATATGTTTATCTTCGCAGAAAGAAATTCAAAATTCTAGCTATGAAACAGGAAAACAGTGACCAGTTGCTGAAACGGATTCATTCGTATATCGAGAATCTGTCTTATATGCGTGAGCCGGAAGGCTTGTATGACCCGATTGAATATGTACTCGGACTGGGCGGAAAGCGCCTGCGCCCCGTGTTGATGTTGTTGGCTTATAATCTGTATAAGGAAGATGTGGAACGTATTTTTCCTCAGGCGGCCGGGATAGAGACCTACCATAATTTCACGTTGCTTCACGATGATCTGATGGACAATGCCGATATGCGGAGGGGCAAGCCGACGGTGCATAAGAAGTGGGATGAGAACACGGCTATCCTTTCGGGCGATGCGATGCTGATTCTCGCTTATCAATTCATGATGCAGGACTGCCCGACGGGATACATGAAAGAAGTGATGGACGTGTTCGGGCGTACGGCACTGGAGGTGTGCGAGGGACAGCAATGGGACATGGAGTTCGAGACCCGTACGGATGTGACGGTCGACGAGTATATCGAGATGATCCGGCTGAAAACTTCTGTCCTTTTGTCGGGCGCCTTGAAAATCGGTGCGATATTGGGTGGCGCTTCGGCGGAAGATGCCCGGTTATTGTACGATTTCGGCATCAAGATGGGACTGGCTTTCCAGTTGCAGGACGATTATCTGGATGTGTATGGCGATCCGGCAGTGTTCGGGAAAAAGATTGGCGGCGACATTCTCTGCAACAAGAAGACTTTCATGCTGATCACGGCTTTCGCGCATGCCGGTGAGGAAGATAGGAAAAAGCTGCAGGCATGGATTGAGGCGAAGGATTTTGTTCCGTCGGAAAAGATTGAGGCGGTCACTTCCATCTATGACAAGGTGGGAATCGCCGGTCTGTGCCGTGAGAAAATCGACGCGTACTACGAGGAAGGATTGCGTCTGCTGGATGAGGTCAGTGTGGAGCCGGCCTTGAAAGAGAACCTGCGCGACTTCGTGTGTGGTCTGATGAATCGTAAACTGTAAGGCTTATGATGGCTTTTGTGGACACCCATACCCACTTGTATGTCGAAGAGTTTGACGAGGACCGTGAACTGGCCCTCATCCGTGCGGGAGAGGCGGGGGTGGCACGCCTGTTCATGCCGAACATTGATGACACTACGGTGGATGCCATGCTGGCGCTCTGCCGTTCGCACGAGGGATGTTATCCGATGATCGGGTTTCATCCCACGTCGGTTGATGCGGACTGGAAAGCGCGTCTGGCGGCGGTGAGGCGTTGGCTTGACTCTCCCCAGACATTCTATGGAATCGGGGAGGTGGGGCTGGACCTGTATTGGGACAAGACGTATAAAAAGGAGCAGATGCAGGCCTTTGAAATACAGATAGAATGGGCCTTGGAGCATGACCTGCCTTTGGTGGTGCATTGCCGTGAAGCCTATCCGGAACTTTTTGAGGTGCTCGCGCCTTATAAGGAGACAGGATTACGCGGGATCTTTCATAGTTTTACCGGTACGGAAGAGGAGGCGGCACGCTTGTTGGAGTACACCGGATTCCTGTTGGGAATCAATGGAGTGGTGACATTCAAAAAGTCCGTTCTTCCTTCAGTGTTGCCTCATGTGCCGCTCGGACGGATTGTGTTGGAGACGGATTCTCCTTATCTGGCCCCCGTGCCTTATCGGGGCAAGCGGAATGAGAGCGCCTATCTGGTGGAAGTGGCCGGAAAACTGTCTGAAATATATTCTGTTCCTTTGGAGGAAATTGCGAGAGTCACCACGGAGAATGCGTGCCGTATGTTCCGGACAATGGATTTGATTTCTTAAAGTTTATTAATTTTAAGGCCGGGAGTGCGGAGTGAAGAAAAAAAAGTCTACTTTTGCACTGCCAATCAGGAGAGGTGCTCGAGTGGTTGAAGAGGCACGCCTGGAAAGCGTGTATACGTCAAAAGCGTATCACGGGTTCGAATCCCGTTCTCTCCGCATTTCTTGCGTGGACAAAAAAAGAGGCTGTCAATGAGGCAGCCTTTTTTTGTACATGCGGATCATTTCCTCTCGTGCCGGCCGTATATGGGGATGTGATGAATATGCGTGGAAAAGGTACGGGCTTCTTGCATGAAGTTTGAAAAGGATTCGTTACCTTTGAGGGCAAAATGAAAGGGTGGGGTAATTGTTCCCGGTCTGCAAAGGACTTATCATTAATTTTAAATATAATAAAAGTAAAGACATGAGAAATTTAAAAGCATTGTTGATGGGGGCTTGCGTAGCTGTTCTGTGCGCATGCTCAACCCAACAGGAGTCTGCTGTGCAAGTGAATGAACATGGTACACGATGGACGTGGGATAAGGGGACGATTGTCGTTGAGACTCCTCAGCGCCCGGAAGGCCAGAAGAGTGCGTTGGGACTGACCGCACCGAAGCTGGAGGCCGTGCGTGTCGGATTTGTAGGACTGGGCATGCGTGGCCCTGGTGCGGTGGAACGTTTCACTCATATTCCGGGCACACAGGTGGTGGCCCTTTGTGATTATGAGAAGGAGCGTGCGGAGAAATGCCAGGAATTCCTGAAAAAGGCTTCCTTGCCGAAAGCGGCTGTCTACTCAGGCGAAAAAGGATATGAAGAGTTGTGCAAGCGTGAGGACATTGATCTGGTATATATCGCCGCCGACTGGATGCATCATTTCCCCATAGCCAAATGTGCGTTGGAAAACGGAAAGCATGTGGCTATCGAGGTGCCTTCTGCCATGAATCTGGAAGAATGCTGGACGTTGGTCAATTTGAGCGAGACGACCCGCAAGCATTGCTTCATTCTTGAGAACTGCTGTTATGACTGGTTCGAGATGAACACCCTGAACATGGCCCAGCAAGGCGTGTTTGGTGAGGTTGTCCGTGCACAGGGCGCTTATATCCATAATCTGGACGAGTTCTGGGACTATTATTGGAAGAACGGCGAGAACGACAAGCTGGGATGGCGTCTTGACTATAACATGCGCCATCGCGGTGACGTGTACGCCACCCATGGACTGGGCCCTGTGGCGCAGGCTATGAATATCCATCGTGGCGACCGTATGAAGACTTTGGTGGCTATGGACACGAAATCGGTTGTCGGTAAGGCTTTGGTGGAAGAACGTACAGATTCCACCTGCAACAATTTCCGCAACGGTGACCACACAACTACATTGATCCGTACGGAAAACGGTAAGGTGATCGAGATTCAGCACGACGTGATGACTCCCCAGCCTTATAACCGTCTGTATCAGTTGACCGGAACAAAGGGATTTGCCAACAAGTATCCGATAGAAGGATATGCTTTGGGTGGTGACCAGTTGAACGCCTCAGGCGTGCAGCCGAAAGTGGATGACTTGAGTGCGCACAGCTTCTTGCCAAAAGCGGAGATGGAGGCATTGGTAAAGAAATACCAGCATCCTATCCTGAAAAAATACGGTGAGATGGCAAAGGAGGTAGGCGGACATGGCGGTATGGATTTCATCATGGATTGCCGTCTGGTCTATTGCCTGCAGAACGGACTGCCGTTGGATATGGACGTATATGACTTGGCTGAATGGTGCTGTCTGGCAGAATTGGGCGAGCTTTCCATGGACAACGGATGTGCTCCTGTCGCTTTCCCTGACTTTACCCGTGGCGAATGGAATGTGGTGAAAGGTTACAGACATGCCTTTGCCAGTCCTGAGGATGAAAAGGCCGCCGCTGAAAAGGCCGAGGCGTTTACCGCCAAGCTGAAGGAGCAGGGTGCGAAGGAATGGGCTTCCGCGAAATGATGTGAGACATACCCGGTTGCCGGTTTGACAAAAGGCACGGAGACACAGAGCCGTATATTGGATTTCTCTGTGTTTCCGTGCCTTTGCGTTTCTTGTCCCTGATGGAGAAAAGTGAACGTATGGACATAAAAAAAGTCTGTAGGCTGGGCTTACAGACTTTCAATTCTCTCTATTGTCCGAGATTATTCAGCTACAACTGCTGAGTCAGTTGCTGCAGAGTCAGCTACTGCTGTTGAGTCAACAACCGGAGCTGCTTCTTCTACTGTTTCTACTGCTGCAGAGTCAGCTGCAGTTTCATTGTTGGCTGCCTTGTTACCGCAAGAAGCGAAAGATACGGCAGCGAATGCTACGAACAAGAATACTAATTTTTTCATTTTCTTTTGCTTTTAAATCTGTAATACTTATGTTGTTCTTTTAAAACGCTGCAAAGATATGGAGTTTTTCAATATGTTGTTCAACTTATACTCACTTTTTTTCAAAAAAATATGTTGTAGAATATACTTTATTGATAGTCAATATGTTTTTAAATATGGTATTTCCTCTTTGCCGGATAAAAATTTTTTCCTATAGAGAGGAATCGCAAATAATGTATAACTTTGCGGTCTATATGAATAAAGTGGACAAGGTTTATGGTTGATACGACTGTTTTTCAGAATAAGGTGGCTGTATATTATACGTTAGGATGCAAGCTGAATTTTGCGGAGACCTCTACAATAGGAAAGATGCTGGAGGAGGCGGGGGTACGTACCGCGCGTAAGGGTGAACGGGCTGACATTTGCATTGTCAATACATGCTCGGTCACCGAAATGGCGGACAAGAAATGCCGGCAGGCCATTCATAGGCTGGTCAGGCAGCATCCGGACGCTTTCGTGGTGGTGATGGGATGCTATGCCCAGCTCAAGCCGGGACAGGTGGCCGATATCGAGGGGGTCGACCTGGTGCTTGGGGCTGACCAGAAAGGCCGTATCATGGATTATCTGGGCAGTCTGGAGAAAAAGAAGCATGGAGAGGCGTTTACCACCGCGACAAAGGACATACGGACTTTTTCTCCTTCGTGCTCACGCGGTGACCGTACCCGCTATTTCCTGAAAGTGCAGGACGGGTGCGACTATTTCTGCTCTTATTGCACGATACCGTTCGCGCGTGGGAGGAGCCGGAACGGGAGGATTGACGACCTGGTGGCCCAGGCGCGCCAGGTGGCGGAGGAAGGAGGACAGGAAATCGTGCTCACAGGCGTGAATATCGGCGACTTCGGCAAGTCCACCGGTGAGACTTTCTTCGGACTTGTGAAGGCGCTTGACCGTGTGGACGGCATCGGGCGCTACCGTATCTCTTCCATCGAGCCGAATCTTCTGACGGATGAGATCATAGAGTTTGTAGCCGGTTCCCGACGTTTCATGCCGCATTTCCATATCCCTTTGCAGGCCGGATGCGACGAGGTGTTGGGACTGATGCGCCGCCGTTACGACACCGCGTTCTTCGCGAAGAAGATCGAGACCGTAAAACGGCTGATTCCGGATGCCTTCATCGGGGTGGATGTGATGGTCGGTACGCGCGGGGAGACGCCAGAGTATTTTGACCGGGCCTACCGTTTCATCGAGGGACTCGATGTGACCCAGCTGCATGTGTTCAGCTATTCGGAACGTCCCGGAACCCAGGCGTTGAAAATTGATTATGTGGTAAGTCCTGAAGAAAAACATCGCCGTAGCCAGCTGTTGCTGGCTTTGTCCGACCGGAAACTTCATGATTTCTACGCGAGCCATATCGGACAGAAGGCCGAAGTGCTGATGGAGAAGGCGAAGCCGGGTGTGGCGATGCATGGATTCACGAAAAACTATATCCGGGTGGAACTGGCCCACGATGACAGTCTCGACAATCATCTGCTGCAGGTCCGCTTGGGGGATTTCAATGCGGAAGGCACTTCCCTGAAAGGAACAGTCATATAAATATTAAGGTATGAAAAAAACATCTGTCGTCATATTGAACTGGAACGGAGCGGAGATGCTCCGGCGTTTTCTCCCTTCTGTCGTTACCTTCTCAAAGGGTAGGGATGTGGAGGTTTGTGTGGCAGACAATGCCTCGACCGACGCTTCGTGTGAGGTGGTGCGAAAAGAGTTCCCTTCCGTCAGGCTGGTCTGCCTGGACCGTAATTACGGCTTTGCGGAAGGTTATAACCGGGCTTTGCAGGAAGTGGATGCCGAGTATGCGGTGTTGCTCAACAGCGATGTGGAGGTTACGGAAGGCTGGCTTTCTCCGTTGGTGGAGTTTATGGACTGTCATCCGCAGTTGGCGGCATGCCAGCCGAAGATATTGAGTTATCGGAACCGGGATATGTTTGAGTATGCCGGTGCGGCGGGAGGCTTCATCGACCGTTACGGTTATCCCTTTTGCCGGGGTCGGATTTTCGATAAGACAGAGAAAGACACAGGGCAATACGATACTCCGGTTTCCGTGTTTTGGGCGACGGGTGCCGCGCTGATGGTCCGTCTGGATATATATAAGGAGACGGGCGGTCTGGACAGCCGCTTCTTTGCCCATATGGAGGAGATCGACTTCTGCTGGCGTCTGCGTAGTCGGGGATACGGGTTGGCTTGTGTGCCGGAGAGTAAGGTCTACCATGTAGGAGGAGCGACGTTGAAAAAGGAGAATCCCCGCAAGACCTATCTCAATTTCCGGAACAATCTGTTGATGCTGTATAAGAACCTGCCGGATTCGGAGTTACATTCAGTGATGCGTGTGCGCACGCTGCTCGATTATGTGGCGGCTTTCGCCTTTCTGGTCAAAGGCGATACGGCGGACTTTAAGGCCGTGTTGCAGGCCCGTCGTGATTTCAGGCGGATGCGTCCGCTTTATGAGCCGGTCAGAAGTGAGAATCTTTGTCAGGCGGTGGTGGAGGATATATCCGAACGTGCCTCATTCAGCATATTGTGGCATTCGAAAGTGTTGCGGAGGGTCGTGTTCAGCCGCCTTCCGTTCTTCAAGTAAATTCAAGCTGTTTCCTGATTCCTGTCTGTAGAATGTTGTGGAATAATTCGTTATTGCGATGAGTCCGTCTCTCCGTAAGAGACGGATTTTCATCGGCAAATTTAAGACAAAAATTTGCAACAGGAAAATTATGTCTTGAAAATTTGCGTTTCCGGTCAAAATAATCCGTTTTCCGGAGGAAGCGCGTAACAGTCCTGTCATCCGTACTTTTTCTTTCGTGCGGACGAAAGAAAAATGTACCAAAAAGAAAGGCCGCCGTCTGCACTTCCGGAACTACTCCGGACGGCCTTCATCCTGAAGGTCAGGAACTCGCTCCGCTCAGACAGCCTGACCTTCTATACGGCTGAAAACCATCCTCCGCCTTACGTTCCTCCAGTGAGGCCGGAAAATTTCTTTCACGCTTCTCGGACGTAACCGGTGTGCCTTATGTTCCTCCAGTGAGACCGGAACCCCTCCTTCCGGACCAAGATATCCCAAACATGACAGGATGTCAGATTCTTAAGATTTTTAACAGGCTTATCCATAACGTTTTACAGACATCCCGCCATTCCCTTCAAAACGCCCTGATGTTTTCCACAAAACGTCTTTATGTTTCAGTCAAAACATCCTTGTGTTTTATCCAAAACGCCTTTACGTTTTTATCCGGACAAAATGGCAGCCTGACGGGCGGTCTGCGGATACGGACCATCCGCATGGCAGACCGAGCCTCACCGGAAAGGCGTGAAGCGTAGGGGGCGGTTTTTGCGTGAAGAAGCGCGGGCTGTCTGAGCGGAGCGAGTTCCCGCGATTCAGCAAAAACCGCCCCCGGAGTAGCCTTGGAGGTGCAGCTCTTGATTTTTTTCTTTTGATACCTTTTCTTTTTGCATCAAGGCAAAAAGAAAAGTATGCAACCACATGCAATATT
>DWVR01000027.1 GCA_019120125.1 Candidatus Phocaeicola excrementigallinarum
TATTTGGAATAGCAAAAGATATTCAGAAAGATTTAGATTTACTATGTACTCCAAATAGTGCTTGATTATTAATGATTTGCAATTTTATGATATTTCTTGAATATGTAGGTTCGAGAGCCTCTCTCTCCGCAAGCCAAGTGTTTATTGTCGGGCTGACAAAATTTTGGAGAGATGCCGGAGTGGTCGATCGGGCCGCACTCGAAATGCGGTGAACGGGTAACTGTTCCCAGGGTTCGAATCCCTGTCTCTCCGCTGAGAATGAATGGATTATAGGAATTAAGTGTAAAAACTTGGTTCCTATTTTTTGTTTGTATAAAAGAAATCCCCAAAGGCACATGGATTTCACAGGCAGAACGTGTCACCCGAAAATCATCAGAGAACAATGGTGCGATACGTTGATGCCGTTTCATAAGCATTGTCCGATTGATAATCTGCTTGTTTTGAGGCAGAGTCATCTGTATAGTTACAATGGTTTGCGCGAGTTCAAGCACCTTGTCAACACTCATGTTTATATTGGACAATTTAAGAAGTCTCTCCAGTTCCTTGTAAACCTTAAGTGCCACAAAACAGATACACACATGAGCTTCAATCCTGCGTCGCGTGAAATGAGACATGGGACGTATCTCTATCTTCGATTTTGAGATACGAAAGGCTCTTTCCACGTGCAAAGGTTATGATATGCTGCATAGACTTCACTAGTCCAAATAGCGATAGATTTTGACAGGCTTACATCCTCGTCAAAGTGGTTCTTGAGGTATTCCACGGTGGCGGCCTTGCTGGCCGGATAGGTCAAACGGGCCTTTACGAGCTGACGGAATACAACGTCCTCGACCTTGTTGAAGCCCACGCTGTCAAAAACGCGGTCAAGAATCAGATCCGCACCGTTTATCGAGATGTTCGTTATGCATGAAAGTATCCGTTCGGCATTCATGAGTTCCGCTTCACATCTGATCCGTTCCTCTCCAAACAAATCCAAGCGTGGATGACGCTGCATCCGCTCCTTATCGATCTACTCACGACCTTTAGAGAGGAGGACACCAAGCTCGTCTTGATTTTGCGCTACGCCTATAGTGACAAGTTCTTTCATCTTGCCTTTAATCTTCTCTACGACGATTACACCAATATTGCCTGATGGATATTTTTCTTACGTACAAACATGATTTTCTGACCGTGTCACCCATTTTGGGGTGATACAAATAATAATGTTATAAGCAATTATAAATCACAATATTTTTGAGTGACGAAGTCAGGAAAAAGGATATGAGTAAGAGTGCATTTAAGATTCTGTTCTATCTAAGAAAGAATCAGGTAAACAAAGACGGAACAGTTTGTATTATGATTCGTTTGTCTCTTAACGGTGAAATTACACAGTTCAGTTCTAAACTGAGCGTTAAGCCGGATGCCTGGGATACAGTTTTGGGCAAGGTGAAAGGAAATACACAGAAAGCCCGCCAGTTGAATGAAACACTGGAGGACATCCGTGCTTCGCTGAAAAACCACTACCGGGATATTGAAGTGCATGAGTGCTTATTTCAGACAATTTCATCATAAGTTTATCCTTTCTTAATTTTTATATCTTCAACGGTGTCCACAATGAGGGGTATCCCCCTTTGAGGTTGTTAAAAAACAGTTAAATATATAGGCTTCTTACATAATAGGCTTAACTATTTCAACCTTTAAACCAAGTGCATTAATGATACGGAAGAACAGACCTACACCCGGTTCAACAACCCCTTTCTCTATTCTCGATATGTAAGTCTTATTGGTTCCGACTTTCTGTGCCAATTCAGATTGTGTCATTTTTTTTTGCTTCCGTGCGTCGCTAATCATTTGCCCCACACAATAAGCGTAGGCTTCACGATGGAACTCGTCTCTTTCCGGCGTACCAATCTTTCCGTATTTATCATCCAGTATGGCATCGAAGCTACCTATTTCATTTCTTTCCTGCATAATATTCATTTTTAATTTCTAATGCTTTGTTTATCTCGCTATCAGGTGTTTTCTGCGTTTTTTTCTGAAAGCCGTTGAATAACATAATTATATTTCCGTCGTCAAAGATGAAAAACGCACGGTAAATGCTCCCGTTGTATGAAGCCCTGATTTCATAAATCCCTTCACGTATGTACTTCACAAATTTCTCACTCACCCGTTCCTGTATCTTAAGCATACCCAGTACGTAGTCAATCTTCTTTTGGGCTCTGCCATCCAGTGAACGATAGAATGAAATGAAGTAGTTCTTATAATACAATATCTTTCTTTCTTCTTCCATGGTGCAAATATATGCAAAGTTTACATATATAACAACTTTTGGGGCATAAAAATCCCCGAACCGAAAGAAACGGGGCTGGAATTATTTTCTCCTATTTATAATCACATTCATCAACCCTACAATCTCATTCACCTTTGCCCCATCTTTTCCCAATGGTATTCTGATAATTGGGTCAGACAGGCTATTTATATTAATGATGACCGTATAATCATGGATGAGTTTGTCGTTCTCCTGATTTACGACGGTATTCTTTTTAGCCGTAGCACCACCGATAACTGCGCCTGTTCCACCTAATAGAACACCTCCAACAACAGCACGTTTTGCCATATTCCCTGTACTGGTTTTTGTTTCATAAGAAACTTTTCCTTTTTCAATACGTTGATTATCATTAAAAGTACAGCTTATAATATCTCCCATAGGCAAGTCTTTTCCTAAAAGCCAAATTCTGTTTACCTTGCCAAAAGCTATTATCTCTTTAGATAGATTCAATTCCTCCACAACAATAGTTTTATCAGGTTCTCCGTATTTTTCAATTAGCTTTTCTTTTTCAGAATTGTAGATTTGTTCCTGTTTTTCTTTTTCAGCCTGTTTCCGAGCCTTTTCTAATCGGAGTTTTTCCTCTCGTTCCTCTTCTTTTTTCTTTCCATCATTATACGCATATATAAGGAAAACTCCCAATACTGCAAATCCAATAACCAAAATCCATCCTAATGTTGTCCATCCTATCATAAAACATAAGATGCAGAAAAATATCAAAAATAAAAACCAAAACATATCTTTGTTAATTTATTAGTTAAACATCAGCGGAGAGACAGGATTATGAACCTTTCTCCCTAAAATCATTATGAATCAATATTTTAATTCAGCTCAATTTTTCAAGTGTAACGATTTGGTAACTGAAAACTGTCTTTTTATGTCACTTATAGATTTTCGCTTGTCAAAGCTTTATCATTACATTACAAATGTACATTTTCCTGTTCTTAATTCCAAATTGTAGTCTCTTTTTATGTTTTTTACATTATTCTATATTCCTTTCTGAAAACCACTTCTTACTGACTTCTTAGAATTTTTGAAGCCGGGAGAAGCGCACTACTTTAATCGTGTGCTCCTCCCGGCTTCTTTTCATGTATAAGGGTTTCGGAGGTCTTGCCGTCCGCTTATTTCCGTTTGTGTCGGAAGGCTATCTCCGCTTGTCCGCGTCCGCTTCCTTCAGCATTTCCTTTACAGCCGCTTCCAACTGCTCGTCGATGCCTTGCAATGACTTTTCCGGTGTGTTATACACCTTGATGTCCGGTTCCAGCTGGCGGTTTTCCATGTAGTTGCCGCGCATGTCCATACAGCCCACCTGAGGGATTCCGAACACAATGGTCGGGTCGATCTGGCTTTCCCACCATACGGCGGTCATTGTTCCCGGTACGGGAGCTCCGACCAGCTTTCCGATGTTCAGTTCTTTATAGACCCACGGGAACCCGTGCGCGTTGCTGTAGTTGTCCTCGCAGACCAGCACGCACGAAGGTTTCAGCCACTTGTTGAACGGGTCGCTGCCGATGTATTGTCCGCGGGGAACGAAACGTTGGTATTCCTTTCCGTTCAGTAAGGTGGCCAGGTCATCGTGAAGCCATCCTCCACCATTGTGCCGGGTGTCTACAATCACTGCCTCCTTGTTCCGGTTCCGGTCGCTCAGCAATTCGCTGTATACTGTGCGGAAACTCTGACTGTCCATTCCTTTCACGTGTACGTAGGCGACGCGTCCTCCCGAGAGTCTTTCTACCGTTTTCTCATTGCGTTTCACCCAACGTTTGTAAAGCAGCTCGTTTTGCTCGCCTTGGGAGATGGCCTTTACCGCCACATTGAAGCGCTTTCCTTTTGCCGGGTCATAGATGGCAAGCTGTACGGTCTTTCCGGATTTTCCCGCAAGCAGCGGATAATAGTCCGAGCCTCTTGTGACAGGTGTTCCGTCAATCTTCTCGATGACACAGCCTTCGGTCACACCGGTATTCTTCACGGTAAACGGTCCCTGTCTGATGATTTCCTTGATCTTCAGTCCGTCGCCGTCGTATGACTCGTCATAGAATACACCCAGGCAGGCGGTCAGCAAGGTAGGGCCCGGAGCACGGTAGCGTGCGCCCGTGTGGGATCCGTTCAGCTCGCCCAACATCTCGCTCAGCATTTCCTGGAAATCATAGTTGTTGTTGATGTGGGGCAGGAAACGGCGGTAATTGTCGTGATACCCTTTCCAGTCCGTTCCGTGCAGGTCGGTCACGTAGAACTTGTCGAGCACCTGTCTCCACACATGCTCGAAGATGTATTCACGCTCCTCATACGGGCGATAGTTGAACACCGCCTCAAACTCCACGGGTTTTGTCTCGCTCTTTTCCACATCAATCTTGCGGATGCCTCCGTTGGCGCACAGGAAGATGTGCTTATGGTTCTTGTCCGATTCGAGTGACCCGTATCCGATGTCTTTCATCAGGACCTTGGTCTTGTTTTCTTTCAGGTCGTGTTCCCAAAGGTCGAATCCGCCTTCAAACGCTGCCTGGTAATATAGCTTGTCTCCTTTTTCGGTAAGGATGGCGTCACCCAGATGCGACGAGTTTACCGTGAGACGGATGACCCGGTCGCGGCAGTTCTCCAGGTCGAATTTCAGGGGGTCCGCTTCTTTCTTCCCGTCTTTGTCTTTTTTCTTGCCGGAGTTCTCGTCTTTCTCCTCTTTCCCGTCCTTTTCCTTTTCTTCCAGCAGTGCCAGTTCTTCTTTGCTCATGCGGAACCGTTCGTAGGCGTCGAGGTCGAAGAACATGATGTAGATGTCACTTTCAGCGCCCCAGCTTCCGTGGCTCCGGTATCCGGCTCGGTCGCTTTCCCAGATCATGGCCTTCCCGTCGAGCACCCATTTCGCGTTCGTGTCGGTGTAGCCGCTTTCGGTCAGGTTGTGGATTTCTCCGTTGCCTGACGCGTTGACCAGTGCTACGTCATTGTTGTTCCATCCGCCTGTGCCGATATAGCCTGAAAGCAGCCAGCGGCTGTCGGGACTCCATTCAAACCATTGGTCGCCGTCGCTGTAGGAATATTCGTATTTTCCGTCCATGGCAGTGCGTACTGACTTGTCGGCCAGTGTCATCACGCGTAGTGTGGTCCGGTTTTCCAGAAAGGCGATTTTCTTGCCGTCGGGACTGTATTGGGGCTGGAAGGAGGTGGCCGTGTTGTCGGTCAGTCTTTCTTCCTTGATGCCGGTGGCATAAGTGAACAGCGTTTCATCTTTCACCGTAAGCGATGTCTGGTACACTTGCCACTGGCCGTCGCGTTCTGACGAGTAGGCCAGGCTTCTGCCGTCGGGTGAGAAGCTCAGGTCGCGCTCCTGTTCGGGGGTGTCGGTAATCTTGCGGGTGGTCTTGTAGTCGGCGGCTGTCACGAACACGTCACCGTGGAGAATGAAGGCAATCTCCTTTCCTTCGGGCGAGACCGCGATTTCCGTCGCTCCCGAAGTCTTGATCTGGTTGACCAAGGTTGGCTTGGTCTGGTCGGAGATGATTTCCATATCCAGCCTCTTAGGTTCTTGACCTTCTTTCAGGGTATAGATCTCTCCGTTGTAGCCGTAGCACAGTGTACCGTTTCGGGCCACGCTGAGAAAGCGTACCGGATGTGTGGTGTGGTGGGTGAGCTGTGTCTCTCCGTTTCCGTCGATGTTACGCTTGTACACATTGAACGTGCCGTCTTTTTCGCTCAGGTAATAGTATGACTTTCCGTCGGGACTCCATGCCGGCGTGCGGTCCTCGCCTTCAAAGTCGGTCAGCTTTGTATAGGTCCGTCCGCCGTTTTCCGTCCGGCTCATCCACACATCGCGGGTGATGGACGAGGTGTGGTGCTTGCGCCACGGATCCTCATATCCTTTCTGGTCATGATATAATAAGGTAGTGCCGTCGTTTCCTACACTGATGTCTTTCATCGGGAAGGAGGAGAAGAGGGTGGGACGTCCTCCGTCGGTGCTGACCTCGTAGATTTGTGAGAACTGGCTGCTGGGGAATATCACTGATTCGGATTCCGGCATGAGGGCCGCCTCGAAAAGAAGATGCCCGTTGTCGGAAAAGGCCACCGGGATTTCTTTTCCCGAATGGGTGGTGAGCCGTTTGGGTATTCCTCCTACCTTGTCGGAGAGATAGATGTCGAAGTTTCCTTGCCGGTCGGACGCGAAGGCGATGCGGGTGCCGTCGGGGCTCCACACCGGGTGGGTGTCATACGACGGGTTGGTGGTGAGGGGAGTGGCTTTTCCTCCCTGTGCCGGTACGGTATAGATGTCTCCCTGATAGCAGAACGCGATGGTGTTGCCATCGGGCGATATGGCACAATAGCGTGTCCATAAGGGGGAGTTCTGGGCGGAAACTGAAAGTGCCAGTGCCGCTCCTGCCAGAATTGTCAGTTGTCTTTTCATGATGTTTTTTTATCCTGTTAGTGTTTTATTGGTTTTGAAATCAAAAGTAGTGCTTTTCATCGGAAATTGCAACAGAATGAAAAAATATGGTGAAGGGGAGGCGGATGAGGGGTGATAGGCTTGGAAAGTATCCTGCAGGATGTCATGGGGCACATAAAAACGCCCTGACGTTTTAAGTAAAACATCAGGGCATTCAAGGTAAAACGTCTTGGCGTTTTACTTGAAACGTCAGGGCGTTTTTATAAAGGGGGATTGAGAGCTTGGAAATCCGTTTTTCCGGCAGGTTTCCCGGATTGACAGAATGTTATTTTCTCTTTTTCCTGCGGAAGAAGCTCCGGATACGTCTCAGCACCATGAGTCCAGTCCGCAGCCCGTCGTATGCGGCAATGCCCGCGTTGACATGCTGCATCATGTTTTCCATCTTGTTCTTGCTGTGTCGTGGGGCAAACAAGTCCTCCGTGAGATCCACGATCCGGTTTTTCGTGTCCTGCAGTTCCTGTCTCTTTTTCATCCTGAGACTGACAATCTGTTGTACGGTGTATTTATCTGTCTGCATATCGGTATGTCAAGTTCATTGTTTATGTTTGTCGGCAGAATCTTCCAGAAAGAGTCTGGCCAGAAAGTTCACGATAGGCTGGAATATCCACTGCTTTCTCATCCGGTAGACAAGCAGGGCGAGCAGGAGGATGACTCCTCCGATAATGGCATACGAGCCGATGATGCTTCCCACTATCGGAACAAGCGCGTATACCAGCATGAAAGAGAAATAAAACAATGCCATCATTCCCAGGATTGTCAGCACCAGTATAAGTATTAAGGTGGAGAGGAGCACGGTGAGCTTCTCCACGACATCGAGTCTGAGGTATTCTCCTTGGAGTCCAATGTATTTCTTGATTTCCTTTACCAGACTTTCCAGGTTGTTTATGCTGTTTTCGTTTGCAAACATATCGTTCGGTTTGTTCAAATAAAAAAAGATGTGTCATGCTTGAAAAGCCGGACACGAAGACACAAAGATATAAGGGATATTTTTTTGCAAACCGGCAAAATGGAAAACCCTGTGTCTCCGTGCCTCCGTGTTCTGACGTGTTTTTGACACATCTTCGTTAGACTTTCTTCAGAAGATCATTCGGCGTCTTTCACTTCCGCTGCGATCTGGTCAACCAAGTCATCCATTTCAGCGCGGTTCAGGCGAATGCCTTTCTTGCGAAGCACCTCAGCGATTTTTCTGCGTGTGTCTTCTCCCTTTTCAGGAGCGAACAAAAGACCTGCTGCTGCTCCCAGAGTAACTCCTCCCAAGAATGCGGCTACAATACTTAATGCTTTCATAATCCTGTGTTTTGAAGTTTATACATTACAAATCTAATAATAAAACTCATATGTTGTATGCTTTTTTTTAGAAAAATCCGCTTTCATTTTCTCCAGGGCCTAATATTAACAGTTTTTAATACCAATCCTCTTTTTATATTGTTACTTTTGCCAAAAATATCGGACATTCATATAAAAGAGTATAGACAACATGAAGAAAGTAGTTGTAATGGGAATGGCATTGTGCGTGGCACTTGCATTCTCTGCTTGTAAATCAAGTGAAAGCGCATACAAGAAAGCCTACGAGAAGGCTAAACAGCAGGAACTGGCCGAAGCGGCGGCCGCTACAGAGGCTCCGGCGGAGGCTCCTGCGGTAGAGGCGGCTCCGGTGGTGGAGACTGTTCCGGCTCCTGTGGCTCCGGCTCCTGTGCGCGAGGAAAAGGTGGAGCTGGTTTCCGGTGACGGACTGAAGGCATACAGCGTGGTATGCGGAAGTTTTGGAATCAAGGCCAACGCCGACGGACTGAAGTCGTGGCTCGACGGACAGGGCTATCAGGCAAAGGTGGTGTACAACGCGGAGCGCAACATGTATCGTGTGGTGGCCGAGACATTCGATACCCGTGACGAGGCTGCGCGTGCAAGAGATGCTTTCAAGGCAAAATATCCGAACCGTGAGGACTTCCAGGGCGCGTGGTTGCTTTATCGCCTTTGATGCCTATAGTGTGTAGGTAAGAATCAGTATTCTATATTTCCTGTTTGAAAGCGGCAGTGCGTGCACTGTCGCTTTTTTTTGTATCTTTGCGCACTCAATGGGAATATTTTTTTAGAGTATGAGGTTGAATAAGATTTTATTTCTGGCTTTGGCGGCGTTTCCGCTGTTGGCACAGGGACAGGAAAAGGTGGTCCCCATCAAGTATGGTGACATGGAGCAGTGGGTAACCCGCAGAATCCACGAATCGGGAATCATCGGAGGAGAGACCAAGTTGCTTTACGAGCTCGGTCCTACTCAGGAGATTGACGGGAATGTGGCGTACGTGAACCAGGGTGGTTCTCCGTGGGGAAACTCGAATGTGATGGCGAAAGTAATGGGAATCGTGAAGACCAATACCAGCGTTTATCCGGAACGTCGGGAGACTGGAGGGTATTGCGCGCGTCTGGAGACGCATATCGAGAGCGTAAAGGTGCTGGGGCTGGTGAACATTACGGTGCTAGCTTCCGGATCCATGTTCCTCGGCGACATGAAGGAGCCGATCACCGGAACGAAGGACGGGGAGAAGGCGCTTAACTCGGGCGTGCCTTTCACCAAGCGTCCGAAGGCGGTGCGCTATGACTATAAGGTGCAGATGTCCGGGCAGCCTGACCGCATCCGGCAGACGGGTTTCAGCCGCAAGTCTGTCGTTCCGGGACAGGATTGCGCGATTATGACCTGTTTCCTTCAGAAACGTTCCGAGGATAGGGACGGGAACATCATCGCCAAGCGTGTGGGCACGGTGGTGGTGCGTTACAGCAAATCGGAGGGATGGCATAACGGGGCTACCTATGAGATCAGATATGGCGACATCTCGCACGACGAAGGGTATGACGCGGAGCTCATGGGACTGGGGGCCGGAAACTATCATGCGCGCAACAGCAAAGGTGAGAGCAAGCTGATTCAGGAAAACGGATGGGCTTCCGCCGACGAGACCCCCACACACCTGATCCTGCAGTTCACTTCCAGTCTTGGCGGCGCGTTTGTCGGTTCTCCGGGCAATAAGTTCTGGGTGGACAACGTGAATTTGATATATTGAGTTTGCAATCTTGTGACACCGTTTCGGTCGTGTGGCGGAATTCCGTGCCTTCTTATATTAATAAGGTAAAATATCCATGGGATTTTAATTAATTTTTATCGTTTTCATGTTTGTCTTTGAAAAGAAATTCTTATTTTTGCAACGCAGTCAGGAAAAAAGAGGGGGCTGCGGACAGACATTGGAAATGATAATGAGTGTTTATAAAGTATATTATAAAACCTTTAAATTTTAAGCAAAATGATTAAAGTAGGTATTAACGGTTTCGGTCGTATCGGCCGTTTCGTATTCCGTGCTGCTCAGAGCAGAAACGACATCCAGATCGTAGGTATTAACGACTTGTGCCCGGTTGATTACTTGGCTTACATGTTGAAGTATGATACTATGCACGGCCAGTTCAACGGTACTATCGAAGCTGATGTTGAAAATAGCAAGCTGATCGTTAACGGTAATGAGATCCGCGTGACTGCAGAAAGAAACCCGGCTGACCTGAAATGGGATGCGGTAGGCGCTGAATACGTGGTTGAGTCAACTGGTCTGTTCCTGACTAAGGAAAAAGCTCAGGCTCACATCCAGGCTGGTGCCAAGTATGTGGTTATGTCTGCTCCTTCTAAGGACGATACTCCGATGTTCGTTTGCGGCGTTAACGAAAAGACTTACGTAAAAGGCACTCAGTTCGTTTCTAACGCTTCTTGTACTACCAACTGCTTGGCTCCTATCGCTAAGGTGTTGAACGACAAGTTCGGTATCGTAAACGGCTTGATGACTACAGTTCACTCTACAACTGCTACTCAGAAGACAGTTGACGGTCCTTCTATGAAAGACTGGAGAGGTGGTCGTGCCGCTTCCGGCAACATCATCCCGTCTTCTACAGGTGCTGCCAAGGCTGTAGGTAAGGTTATTCCTGAACTGAACGGTAAATTGACTGGTATCTCCATGCGTGTGCCGACTTTGGATGTTTCTGTAGTTGACTTGACTGTTAACTTGGCAAAACCGGCTACAAAAGCTGATATCTGCGCTGCCATGAAGGAAGCTGCTGAAGGCGAACTGAAGGGTGTATTGGCTTACACAGAAGATGCTGTTGTTTCTTCTGACTTCTTGGGCAACACTCACACTTCTATCTTCGACGCTAACGCAGGCGTTTACTTGACTGATACTTTCGTTAAGGTTGTTTCTTGGTATGACAACGAAATCGGTTACTCTAACAAAGTATTGGATCTGATCGCTCACATGGCTTCTGTAAACTGCTGATCAGTCATAAAGAACATATAGCAATGGGCCGCCTGATTTTTCAGGCGGCTTTTTTTTTGCACATATTTGTGCGGAATGAGCGGAAAAGGTTATCTTTGTTGCCGGAACATTGAATATGGTGGCTTATGGAGTATGATCTGATCACGATATTGGGACCTACGGCTTCGGGAAAGACATCGTTGGCCGTCGCTCTGGCCGACCGTCTGCATACTGAGATCATCAGTGCGGACAGCCGTCAGGTGTATCGTAGGATGAATCTGGGAACGGGAAAGGATCTGGCTGATTATGAGATTGGAGGCCATAAGATTCCTTATCATCTGATAGATATCGTAGAGCCGGGATATAAGTATAATGTGTTCGAGTTTCAGCGTGATTTCCTGAAAGCTTACGAGGATATCCGTGGACGGGGAATGCTTCCTGTCTTGTGTGGAGGTACCGGTATGTATCTTGAGTCTGTGCTGAAAGGTTATCGTCTGCTTCCTGTTCCCGAGAATCCGGAACTGAGGGAGCGTCTGTCTTCCAAGTCACTGGAAGAGCTGACTTCCATTCTGGCCTCCTACAAGAAACTCCATAACTCAACGGATGTGGATACGGCGAAACGTGCTGTAAGGGCTATTGAGATAGAGGAATATTACCGTAGCCAGCCTGTGGAGGCAAGAGAGTTTCCGGTAATCAGAAGCCTGATAGTCGGTGTGGATATCGGCCGTGAACAGCGGCGGGAGAAGATTACCCGCAGACTTCGCCAGCGTCTTGACGAGGGAATGGTGGACGAGGTGAGGTCCCTGTTGGCAGAAGGCATCAAGCCTGAAGACCTGATTTATTATGGTTTGGAATATAAATATCTGACTCTTTATGCGACCGGGCAGATGAGTTATGAAGAGATGTCCGGTCAACTTGAGACGGCCATCCATCAGTTTGCCAAACGGCAGATGACCTGGTTCCGCGGTATGGAGCGGAGAGGGTTTACGATTCATTGGGTGGATGCTGCTTTGCCGGTGGAAGAGAAGTTGGAACTGATTGAGGACTTGCTAAATAAATGAGATTATGTCAGTAGAACCGAACAGATGGGGTGTAGTTTACAATCCTAAAGCCGGAACGCGGAAAACGCAGCGCCGGTGGAAGAATATCCGTGACTATATGGACGAGCGGGGAGTGGCATACGATTATGTCCAGTCGGAAGGCTTCGGGTCGATTGAACGCCTGACCCGCACGTTGGCGAACAACGGTTACCGTACCATTGTAGTGGTAGGGGGGGACGGTGCGATCAATGATGCCCTGAACGGTATCATGACCTCGGATGTGGAGAATAAGGCGGACATCGCCTTGGGAATTATCCCGAACGGAATCGGAAATGATTTTGCCAGATATTGGGGGTTCAGTCCTGATGACTATAAAATGTCGGTTGACGCACTCATCCACAGAAGACTTCGGAAAGTGGACATCGGTGTGTTTTCTTACTTTGACGGGGAAAAGCATCAGACAAGGTATTTCCTGAACGCTGTCTATATGGGACTCGGGGCGAGAATCGTGCGGATAACGAACGAGACCCGCCGTTTCTGGGGAATTCCCTTGTTCTCTTATCTGGCGTCGTTGTTTTTGGTGGCATTCGAAAGGAAGCTTTACAGAATGCATCTGCGTGTGAACGACGAGCACATTCGCGGACGCATTATGGCTGTGGCGGTAGGAAGCGCTTACGGGTATGGCCTGACTCCGAGTGCGGTGCCTTACAACGGTTGGCTGGATGTATCGATTGTCTATCGTCCTGAACTGCGGGGACTCATTTCCGGATTGTGGATGCTTCAGCAGGGACGCCTTCTGAACCATAAGACCGTGAAACCGTACCGCACGAGGTGTGTGAAGATTCTCCGGGCCCAGAATGCGGAAGTCAGTCTGGACGGACGCTTGTGGCTCGACCGTCATTTCCCGATTGAAGTGACGATTGCTCCAGAAATGATAACATTGATAATACCTGATTAATATGATAAAGTCTGTCTCAGAATTGCGGCGGGGGAATAATTTCTTCCTTTTGGCCGGTCCCTGTGTGATAGAGGGGGAAGATATGGCTCTGCGTATCGCGGAGAAGATTGTGAAGATAACCGATAAGTTGGATATTCCGTATGTGTTCAAGGGATCGTACCGGAAAGCCAACCGTTCGCGTCTGGACTCGTTTACAGGCATCGGGGATGAAAAGGCCTTGAAGGTGCTTGAAAAGGTTCGTCATACGTTTGATGTGCCTGTGGTGACAGACATTCATACGGCCGGTGAGGCAGAGATGGCCGCAGAATGTGTGGATATGCTTCAGATTCCGGCTTTTCTCTGCCGTCAGACGGATCTGTTGGTGGCGGCCGCCAATACCGGGAGAATGGTCAATATCAAGAAGGGGCAGTTCCTGTCTCCGGAAGCGATGCGGTTTGCGGCTGAGAAGGTGGTGGAAGCGGGAAATGACCAGGTGCTGCTGACCGAGCGTGGCACGACATTCGGCTATCAGGACCTGGTGGTGGATTTCCGCGGTATCCCTGTCATGCGGTCTTTCGGACATCCGGTGGTTCTGGACGTGACGCATTCCCTGCAGCGTCCCAACCAGACTTCGGGCGTTACGGGAGGGATGCCTCAGATGATTGAGACCATGGCCAAGGCGGGAGTCGCTGTCGGAGTGGATGGCCTGTTTATGGAAACGCACGAGGATCCTTCTGTCGCGAAAAGTGACGGGGCCAACATGTTGAGACTTGACCTGCTCGAAGATTTGCTTGTTAAATTGGTGAGGATCCGCCAAAGTCTTTGACAATTGTGACGGCATATTCAATAAAATGATATATCTTTGCATGAATCAAAATGATGACAATGGTTTAAAATAGAGAAAGATATGCTTACTATTAAACAGATTACGGAAGATACCGACAAGGTGGTCCGTGGGCTTGAAAAGAAGCACTTTGCCAAAGCGAAGGAAACGATTGCCCAGGTGCTTGAACTTAATGACAGAAGAAAAAAGGCTCAGAGCCAATTAGATAATAATCTGGCAGAGGTGAACTCAACCTCGAAAAGCATCGGTGCGCTGATCAGAGAGGGAAAAAATGCGGAGGCTGAAGCCGCCAAGGTGCGCGTGGCTCAGGTGAAAGAGGCCAACAAATCGTTGCAGGAGGAAATGGATAAGGCGGCGGAAGACTTGCAGGCCTTGCTCTATACGATTCCCAATGTTCCTTATGAGTGTGTGCCGGAGGGTTTCGGAGCGGAAGACAACGTGGTGGAGAAGACGGGTGGTATGGAAACCGAGCTTCCGAAAAACGCGCTTCCCCACTGGGAACTGGCCAAGAAATACGACATTATTGATTTTGATCTGGGTGTCAAGATTACAGGCGCGGGCTTTCCTGTGTATAAAGGCAAGGGGGCGCGGTTGCAGCGTGCGCTGATCAATTTCTTCCTGGATGAGGCGAGGTCTGCCGGATATCTGGAGATTATGCCGCCGACCGTGGTGAACGCCGCTTCAGGGTATGGTACGGGACAGCTTCCCGATAAGGAAGGCCAGATGTATCATTGCAATCTGGATGACTTGTATATGATTCCCACCGCCGAGGTGCCTGTGACCAATATCTACCGTGACGTGATTCTGGACGAGAAACAGTTGCCCATAAAGAATTGCGCCTATACGGAATGTTTCCGCCGTGAGGCCGGTTCTTATGGAAAGGATGTGCGTGGCCTGAACCGTCTGCATGAGTTCTCTAAAGTGGAGTTGGTCCGTATTGACACCCCGGAACATTCCAGACAGTCCCATCAGGAGATGCTTGACCATGTGGAGGGTCTGTTGAAGAAACTGGAGCTTCCGTACCGTATCCTTCGCCTGTGTGGTGGTGACATGAGTTTCACGGCCGCCATCTGTTTTGACTTCGAGGTGTATTCGGAGGCCCAGAAGCGCTGGCTGGAAGTCAGCTCGGTTTCAAACTTCGACACTTATCAGGCAAACCGCCTGAAGTGCCGTTACCGTACGGCTGACAAGAAGATTGAGCTTTGCCATACGTTGAACGGTTCCGCGCTTGCGTTGCCCCGTATTGTGGCGGCGTTGCTGGAGAATAACCAGACTCCGGAAGGTATCAGGATTCCGAAGGCACTGGTGCCGTATTGCGGTTTTGACATGATTGACTGATGGAGTGATTTCAAATACTTAGGACAGTGAGTCCGGTGATGCGGATCGGTTACATGAAGTGGCTGGTTTGTGTCACCGGACTTTTTGTTTTAGGGGAAATATGTTCTTTAGCATGATTTTGCTGTTTTTAAGCTCCGAAGTGAATTAAAATGTCAGTTTGTAAAGAAAAAAAATGAAATTTGGTTTTGATGTTTATATTTAATTGCTAATTTTGAGGGGGAAAACAAATATTATTTGTTTGGAACTGATTTTTAATTAATAACCTTAATATACCACTATGAGTTATTTGCATTTTGATAAAACTCTGATGACAAATCTGGAAGAGTCTTTGACGAGGGAGATTCTTCGTACCAATCGCTCCGGAGCTTATCACTGTTCTACGATAGTAGACTGCAATACGCGTAAGTATCATGGCCTGCTGGTCATCCCTGTCCCTGAACTGGATGACGAGAACCATGTGTTGCTGTCCTCTTTGGATGAAACGGTGATACAGCACGGTGCTGAGTTCAATCTTGGTATCCATAAGTACAGAGGAGGTACTTTCAGTCCTCGTGGTCACAAGTACATTCGGGAGTTCGACTGTGAGAAGGTCCCGACCACTATCTATCGTGTGGGTGGTGTTGTTCTGAAAAAGGAAAAGGTGTTCGTTCACCATGAAAACCGTATCCTTATCCGCTACACATTGATGGATGCGCATTCCGAGACGACGCTTCGTCTGCGTCCTTATCTGGCATTCCGCAGTGTGCGTCAGTACACGCATGAGAATTCGCAGGCAAGCCGTCATTACGATGAGGTGGAAAACGGAATAAAGACCTGCATGTATCCGGGATATCCGGAATTGTACATGCAGTTCAGTAAACCTGTATCCTTCAACTTCCAGCCGGACTGGTATCGTGGAATTGAATATCCGAAAGAACAGGAACGCGGTTATGACTTCAACGAAGATTTGTATGTGCCGGGTTACTTTGAGTTTAACATCAAGAAGGGTGAGTGTGTTACCTTCGCGGGCGGTATCTCATCAATCGACACTCTGACGCTGAACGAGCTGTTTGCTTCGGAAGCGGAAAGAAGAACGCCGCGTAACAGTTTCAAGAACTGTCTTGTAAACTCTGCGCATCAGTTCCTGAACAAGCAGGGTGGAGAGTCCTATCTGTTGGCCGGCTATCCGTGGTTTAAATGTAGGGCGCGTGATGAGTTCATCTCGTTGCCGGGTCTGACTCTTTCGATCGGAGAGACTGAGAAGTTCGAGATGATTATGGATACGGCTGTCAAGGCTGTCTATGCATTCATCAATGGTGAGAAGAGCGAACTGAAGGTTTATGAGATGGAGCATCCGGATGTTCTTTTATGGATGCTTTGGACTATCCAGCAGTATGCGAAATTCACCTCAAAGAATCAGGCGAAAGAGAAGTACGGTCAGGTGGTCAAGGATGTGATGAATTATCTGTTGGACGGCAAGCATCCTAACCTGCAGGTTCATGACAACGGATTGGTTTATTCAAACGGGCGTGATAAAGCCATTACGTGGATGAACTCTACGGCTAACGGTGTTCCCGTGGTTCCGCGTACAGGTTATATTGTGGAATTCAACGCGTTGTGGTATAACGCTCTTCGTTTTGTGGCTGATTTGTATTCTGAAGATGCGGAATTTGTGGCCCGTCTGCAGGGTTGTTATGAGAAAACTGCTCCGTCGTTCGTCTCTACTTTCCTTAATGAATACGGTTATCTGTTGGATTATGTGGATGGCAACATGATGGACTGGAGTGTACGTCCGAACATGATTTTTGCGGCCGCCCTTGATTATTCTCCGCTTGATGCCAAACAGAAGAAGGGGGTGGTTGATATCGTGACGAAGGAGCTGCTTACTCCGAAAGGAATCCGTTCTCTGAGCCCGAAGAGTGGAGGTTATAACCCCAATTATGTAGGTCCGCAATTGCAGCGTGACTATGCTTATCACCAAGGTACTGCATGGCCGTGGCTTGAAGGATTCTATCTTGAGGCTTATCTGCGCATCTATAAGCGTAGTGCGATTTCTTTTGTTGAACGCCAGTTGATCAGCTATGAAGACCAGATGTCATGCCATTGCATAAGTTCCATTCCTGAATTGTTTGACGGTAATCCGCCTTTCCAAGGCAGAGGTGCTGTTTCCTTTGCGATGAATGTGGCGGAGATTCTGCGTACATTGAATTTATTGGACAGATATAATAATCAATAATGAAGGAGGAATTTATATGAAAGTTTTAATGTTTGGTTGGGAATTTCCTCCTCATATCTCAGGAGGTTTAGGTACCGCAAGTTACGGTATGACTCATGGTATGGCCCAACAGTCGGATATGGAAATCACTTTCTGCATTCCGAAACCATGGGGTGATGAGGACCAGAGTTTCCTTAAGATAATCGGAATGAATAGCGTGCCTATTGTGTGGCGTGATGTTCAGTGGGATTATGTAAAGAGCCGCGTAGGCAGCTATATGGATCCGCAATTGTATTACGATCTGCGTGACCATATCTATGCGGATTTCAACTATATGCATACAAATGATTTGGGTTGTCTGGAGTTCTCGGGAAGATATCCGGATAACTTGCAGGAAGAGATCAACAATTATTCGATTGTTGCGGGTGTGGTTGCCCGTCAGCAGACATTCGATATCATTCATTCTCATGACTGGCTGACTTATCCTGCGGGAATCCATGCAAAGCAGGTCTCAGGAAAGCCATTGGTTATCCATGTGCATGCCACGGACTTTGACCGTAGTCGTGGAAATGTCAATCCGACCGTATATTCGATAGAGAAGAACGGAATGGATTATGCCGATTGCATCATGTGTGTGAGCGAGTTGACCCGTCAGACCGTCATTCATAAATATTATCAGGACCCGAGAAAAGTATTTACCGTTCACAATGCGGTATCTCCGCTTTCCAAGGAGATTCAGGACATTGTCCCGAGGAAGAATCCTAATGAAAAGATTGTGACTTTCTTGGGACGTATCACTATGCAGAAAGGACCTGAGTACTTTGTGGAGGCTGCGGCTATGGTTTTGAAACGTGCCCATCATGTACGCTTTGTGATGGCCGGTAGCGGTGATATGATGAATGCGATGATTCATCTGGCTGCTGAAAGAGGCATTGCCGACCGTTTCCATTTCCCGGGTTTCATGAGAGGAAAACAAGTGTACGAGGTGTTGAAAGCCAGCGATGTGTATATTATGCCTTCGGTTTCGGAACCTTTCGGTATTTCTCCGCTTGAGGCAATGCAGTGTAGTGTTCCGACCATCATATCCAAGCAATCCGGTTGTGCGGAAATCTTGAGTAAATGTATCAAGACTGATTATTGGGACATACATGCGATGGCTGATGCGATCCATTCTATCTGTACGAATGACGCCTTATATGAATATCTGCGTGATGAGGGCAAGAAAGAGGTGGACGGCATTGTCTGGGAAAAAGTCGGTCTCAAAATCCGCAATATATACGAACAGGTTTTAAAAAATTATGGAAAATAAAAACAATCAATCGGTATGAAAACAATCTGTCTTTACTTTGAAATACATCAAATCATCCATTTGAAACGTTATCGTTTCTTTGAAATCGGTACTGATCATTATTATTATGATGATTATGCGAATGAGCAGGGAATGAATGACGTGGCGGAACGCTCATATATCCCGGCTCTGAAGACATTGATAGAGATGGCCAAGAACAGCGAAGGTGCTTTCAAGGTGGCCCTTTCCATTTCGGGTGTGGCCTTGGAGCAGTTGGAAATCCATGCTCCGGCTGTAATCGAGTTGCTTCATGAATTGAATGATACAGGTTGCTGTGAATTCTTGTGTGAGCCTTATTCTCATGGTCTTTCTTCCTTGAAGAATGAAGATTGCTTCCGGGAGGAGGTGACTCGCATGCGTCAGAAGATAAAAGACTATTTTGGACAAGAGCCGAAAGTATTCCGCAATTCAAGTCTTATCTATGATAATGAAATCGGAGGAATTGTCGCAGGTATGGGCTTTAAGGGTATGTTGGCTGAAGGCGCCAAGCATATTCTGGGTTGGAAGAGTCCTCATTATCTGTATCATTGCGCTGAGAACCCGAATCTGAAGCTTTTGCTTCGTGATTTCAAGCTTTCTGATGATATCAGTCTCCGTTTCTCTAATAGCGAATGGAGTGAATATCCGCTGTTTGCTGACAAATATATCGACTGGATTGCTTCATTGCCTGAAAACGAACAGGTTATCAATATCTTTATGGAGCTTTCCGCTTTGGGTATCTATCAGCCGTTGTCTTCAAATATCCTTGAGTTCTTGAAGGCTTTGCCTGCGTGTGCAAAACAGAGAGGCATTACGTTCTCAACTCCTTCGGAAATTGTTTCCAAGCTGAAGTCTGTGGATATGATGGATGTTCCTTATCCTGTGTCCTGGACGGATGAAGAGCGGGATATCAGTCCGTGGTTGGGTAATGTGATGCAGCGTGAGGCATTTAATAAGTTATATAGTGTGGCCGAAAGAGTTTATTTGTGCTCTGACAGGCGCATCAAGCAGGATTGGGACTATCTGCAGGCAAGTAACAATTTCCGCTTCATGACTACAAAGAACATGGAAGTAGGCTTCAATCGCGGTATCTATGATTCTCCGTATGACGCATTTACCAACTATATGAATATTCTTGGTGATTTCATTGGACGTGTGAATGCCTTGTATCCGGTTGATATGGATGATGAAGAGTTGAATTCCTTGTTGACTACTATCCATAATCAGGAACAGGAACTTGTTCATTTGACTGATGAAGTGAAGAAACTTCAGGAAGAACTGAAAAAGGAGGCTAAACCGGCTCCTAAAAAGACGGCGGCAAAAAAGACCGCTAAGACTACGAAGAAAGATCCTGAGTAATAACCGCGAATCTTGGAAGGGAAAATAAGTCGATAATTTTTTCAGACTCTCTGTCCCATCTTCTGGAAAGAGGATGGAATAGGGAGTCTTTTTTGTTTGTACAGATTTTTTTGAATCCTGTTGCGTGGAGATTCGGGTTTTTGGCTCGAGGCATTCGAATTCACGTTATTTGGATAAACACGAATATAGAGATACAGAGGCACGGAGAGTATTTGTAAATCAGCCAAACTTCCGTGTCTCTGTGTCTTTTATCTGAGAGTCATTCTCAATTCAGGGTCGTCAGATTTGCGGCGCGGGATGTTGCTTGAATTGTTTGAACTGGCGGTAAAGCATTATGGCGGCGATGACGCTGGCTGCCGCGTCCGAAATCGGCATGCTGAACCATACTCCGTCCGCTCCCCAGAACAGAGGGAGAATAATCAGACAAGGAATCAGAATCATGACCTGACGGCTCAACGACAGGATAATGGCTTTTCTGGCCATACCGATGCTCTGGAAAAAGTTGGATGTGACCATCTGGAAGCCGATAATCGGGAAGAACATCACTACGATACGCATTCCTCGCGCGCTCATTGATACCAGTGTCGGGTCGGTGGTAAAGGCTTTTACGGTCAGTTCCGGAATCAGTTCGCCAATCAGGAACCCCACGGTTGTGACGATGGTGGCTGCGATGACTGTCAGCTTCATCACGTGGTTTACGCGATGGTATTGCTGGGCACCGTAATTATAACCCGCGATAGGCTGCATCCCTTGGTTCAGTCCCATCACGATCATCACGAAAAGGAAAGAGATTCTGTTTACGATACCGAAAGCTCCGATGGCCAGGTCACCGTCGTACAGCTTGAGTCCCTTGTTGATGAGGATGACAATGAAGCAGGCCGCCAAGTTCATCAGGAAGGGAGCCATGCCGATGCCGATGATGTTGCTTACCAGATTCTTCTGTAATCCGTAGATTCCTTTCTCCAGATAAATCAGTTCATTCTTGTTGCTGAACAGCTTGAACAGCCAGACAAGGGCGATGACCTGTGCCAATACGGTAGCCACGGCCGCCCCTTCGATTCCCATGTCGAATGTGAAGATGAAAATCGGGTCGAGAATCGTGTTGATGATGACCGTCATGATAGTGGCGAACATGGCTTTCTGCGGATGTCCGGCGGAGCGGAGCACTGAGTTGAGACCCAGATACGAGTGGGTAATGACATTGCCCAACAGGATGATGACCATGTAATCGCGGGCATAAGGAATGGTGGCTTCGCTGGCCCCGAAGAAATACAGGATAGGGTCGAGGAATACTAGTGTGACAATGGTGAAAAGTACGCCAATCACGACATTGAGTGTCACGACGTTGCCCAATACTCGTTGGGCCGTCTTGTAGTCCTTTTGTCCTAATTTCACGGAAATCATTGTGGCGGCACCCACACCGACCAGTGAGCCGAAGGCGGCGGCAAGGTTCATGAGCGGGAAGGTGATGGCCAGTCCCGAGATGGCCATTGCCCCCACACCGTGTCCGATAAAGATACTGTCGACCATGTTGTAGAGTGACGAGGCAGTCATGGCGATGATGGCCGGAATGGCGTATTGCATCAATAGTTTCCCGATAGGTTTTGTTCCTAGTTCTGTTGCTGTTCCTTTTTGTGACATAGTTTTCTGTAGCTTCGTTTGATATTGCTTTTACCTTAAAAAATCCTGCAAAAGTACGCTTTTTTCGTCAAACGGAAAAGTTTATGTATCTTTGTGTTCCAAAAAAAACATTCAGATGAGCTTGAAGAATATAATATTATGCGTATGGATGCTGGCTGGTGTGGTCATGGCGTCTGCTGAAACTACTCTGTATAGATATCGTGTGCAATTGAAGGACAAGGCTCAGACCACTTACAGCCTTGACCGTCCGGAAGAGTTTCTTTCGTCCCGTGCCATCGAGCGGAGAACGCGTCAGGGATTGCGTGTCGATTCGACCGATCTTCCGGTATGTGACGCTTATATCCGTCGGTTGGTGGAACTGGGAGGCACTTTTGTCTCGGCGAGCAAGTGGAACAATACGGTGCTGATGCAGACCGACAATGAACAGACAGCCGCACGATTTTTGACCAATCCTTTTGTAGAGTCGGTACGGAAAGTATGGGTGTCTGTCGATTCAATGGCACCTCATGCAAAAGACCGGAAGAAGGGGATTACTGACAAGTGGAGTGAGGTGGACGATGTTTATGGTGTTGGAGGTCCACAGATCCGGATGCATCATGGTGACAGCCTTCATCTGGCCGGATTTCGTGGAGAAGGCATGGTGATAGCAGTCATTGATGCGGGATTCTATAACGCGGACGCGGTGAAAATCCTGCAGAATGTGCGTGTGTTGGGTACGCATGATTTTGTGGATGCCGGTTCGGATATTTTTGCGGAACACGACCATGGCATGAAAGTGTTGTCGTGTATGGCCACAAACAGGCCTCATGTGATGGTGGGGACGGCTCCCGGAGCTGCCTACTGGCTCTTGCGTTCGGAGGACAATACCTCGGAGCAGCCTGCGGAAGAAGACAACTGGGCGGCAGCGGTTGAGTTTGCGGATAGTGTGGGGGCTGATATCGTCAATACTTCTTTAGGCTATTTTGCGTTTGATAATGCCAGAAACAATTATACATACCGGCAACTTGACGGACATACCTCGTTGATGTCTGCTTCTGCTTCTCATGCTGCCGATAAAGGAATGCTGATAGTGTGTAGTGCCGGAAATTCTGGAACCGCGACTTGGAAGAAAATCACTCCTCCTGCCGATGCGGAGAATGTCCTGACGGTAGGAGCTGTTGACGGTATGGGTGTGAACGCGGTATTTTCTTCTGTCGGGAATACGGCTGACAACAGGGTCAAGCCCGATGTGATGGCTGTGGGGGTGCATTCCGCGGTAGTGAGTGGGAATGGAGGTACGGCATATGCTAACGGAACCTCGTTCGCCTCTCCGATATTCTGCGGACTCGCGGCCTGTCTGTGGCAAGCTTGTCCCTGGCTGACAGTTTGTGAGCTGATTGACGTGATTCATAAGGCGAGCGACCGGTATGCTTATCCTGACAATATCTACGGATATGGTGTGACAGATATATGGAAGGCTTACAGGCTGGCTCTTGAACGGAAAGGAAATGATGGAAAATAATCCTCTTTCGTTGTTGGAGCTTAATGCTCTGATACGCCGGAGTGTGCAGGCGTGCTTTCCTGATTCCTATTGGGTACAGGCTGAATTGAGTGATGTGCGGGCGAACAGTTCCGGACATTGCTATCTGGAGTTTGTGCAGAAAGATCCGTCGGGCAATTCGCTGGTGGCAAAGGCCAGGGGAATCATCTGGTCGGGTACTTATTTCCGTTTGAAGCCTTATTTCGAATCGGAGACAGGGCAGGCTTTCGTTTCCGGCATCAAGGTGCTGGTCAAGGTGAGCGTCAATTTTCATGAGCTTTATGGATATTCGTTGACTGTGCTTGACATCGACCCGACATATACGTTAGGGGATATGGCCAGGCGCAGACGGGAGATTCTGTCACGCCTGCAGCAGGAGGGGGTCCTGACTCTCAACAAGGAGTTGGAGCTTCCTGAACTGATGCAGCGTGTTGCGGTGATTTCATCACCTACTGCGGCGGGTTACGGTGATTTTTGCAACCAGTTGGCCCATAATGACTTTGGTTTTGTCTTTTACACTCGTCTGTTTCCGGCTGTCATGCAGGGCGAGAAAGTGGAGAGGTCCGTCATTTCGGCTTTGGACAGGATTTATCGGGAGGTCGACCACTGGGATGTGGTGGTGATCATCCGTGGCGGTGGCGCCACTTCCGACCTTTCCGGTTTCGACACGTATGAGCTGGCTGCCAATTGCGCACAGTTTCCCTTGCCTGTCATTACGGGAATCGGGCATGAGCGGGACGATACGGTCATCGATATGGTGGCGCATACGCGGGTAAAGACTCCTACTGCCGCCGCGGAGTTTCTGGTCAACCATCTTCGTCGGACAGCGGAACGCCTGGAGACTTTTGCGCAATGTGTCTATCAGGAAGTGCCGTTGATGCTTTCACGGGAGAGGGAACGTCTGGACAGCTGGATGGCCCGTATTCCGGCCAGGGTACAGATGTGTCTGCAGCGGGAAGGTTTTGCGCAGGAACGGCTGGTGAAACGTCTGGAAATGTCCGTGCAGGCTTGTCTCCAGTCGGAAAGACATCGCCAGGAACTGTGTCTACAGCGGGTGGAAAATGCTCTGTCGGTCCGTATGCAAGTGGAGAGGCATCGTCTGGAATTGTTCTCGCAGCGTGTCAAGGCGGCTTCACCGGACTTGTTGTTGAAAAGGGGGTACAGCATGACACTGAAAGACGGGAAGGCGGTGACAGACGCGTCCCTGCTTCAGCCGGGTGATGTGGTAGAGACCCGTCTGGCCAAAGGACGTTTTAAAAGTAAAGTGATGGAAGAATGAGAAAAAATGGTTTAAGAATATATGGCAACGAAAAAAGAGACTTACACGTATTCGGAGGCGATGAAGCGGTTAGAAGTGATCGTTTCCAAGATTGAGGGCAATGAGCTTGATATTGATGAGTTGGGAAATTATCTGAAAGAGGCTCAGAAACTGATCAAGTTCTGCAAGGACAAACTGTATAAGACGGACCAGGAAATACAGAGAATGCTGGAGGAGGACGTGGATCCGTCCCCATCGTCCATGCCTGGGAAATAAGCCGTTTCTGGTGCAATATGGACGAAAGAGGCTGTCTCGAGATGAAATTCGGTTCTCATCCTGAGACAGCCTCTTTTTTCTGTTAAAGCCTGTATCGGGATTGCCTTATTTCACGATGGTCATCTCTTTCAGAAGATGGGAAGCACCGGCAAACTTGTCGATGATGAACAATGTGTAGCGGATGTCCACACATGCGGCACGCTGCAACTGCGGGTTGTAGGCGATGTCGCCGGTCAGTCCCTCATAGTTGCGGTCGAATCCCGTGCCGATAAGCTCACCCTTCGCGTTGAACACCGGAGATCCGGAGTTTCCGCCAGTGTTGTCGGTCGCCGTAGCGAAGCAGATGGGCATGCGACCGTCTGGCATGGCGTACGGACCGAAATCTTTGGCCTCGTATAATTGTTTCAGCTTTTCCGGTACAACAAACTCCGGGTTATTGGGGTCTTCCTTTTCCATCACGCCTTTCAGAGTCGTATAGTACAGGTAGACTTTTCCGTCAGCCGGTTCATATGAGCCGATTTTGCCGTAAGTCAGGCGCAGAGTGGAATTCGCGTCAGGGTATACCGGTTGGTTATTTTTATGTTTCAGTTCAAGCATGCCTGCCACCCATGTCTTGTGGGCACGGTTGTAAGCGTCTGTCTCTTCTTTCATGGCGTTGCTCGTGGCTTCATATCCGTCGTTCACAGACTGCGCGTATTTTACCATCAGGTCATTTTCCAGTGTCTCTGCATCGGGAGTTTTCAGGAAGGCTTCCAATGCTTCCTTGCTGCGGAAAATGGAGGTGTCGAAGCAAGCGTCTACAAAGGCTTCTATATTGCCGCCGAAACTGTTGCCGATAATCTGGAAGATGCTGATTCGCTGGTCGGCCGGTACCAGTTCCGCATAAAGCGCGATCAGTCGTTTCGACACCTTGCGGTCCACTTCGGCGTTATAGTCCTTGTTGAAGAACTTTTCAGCGTCTTTCCGGAGTGCTTCCACTGCTTTGGCCGTCTCTTTCTTGTCGTTGTCTTGTAAAGCCTTCAGCAGCGTCTTTGTGTCGGGTATCTTATAGAACTCTGTGCCCAGCATCATTGCTTCATAGATGGCTTGTTGATGGTAGACATAAGGGAACCGTTTGGCGACAATCTTCTTGATGGTCTCATACGCTTCTTTCCATGCCGGGTTGCCGTTCTCCTGTCCGTAGGCCAGCAGGGCTTCCTGTTGCCGTTTTTTCTTGTCGAGCACTTTCAGACCAACCAGTCCTTCGTTCATGCCGATGGCATTTTTCCAGTAGTTGGCCGATGAGGCGTATTTGGCGGCATACTGGATGCGGATATGGTCATCTTTCTGCATCTCCTCGTTCAGTGCGCGCAGACGTACGCCACGAATCGTGTCGCGCATGAAGTTGGTGGTTTTCATCCGTTCTTCCACTTCATCGCTGATCATGTACCGCCAGTTTTTACCCGGGAATCCCATCACGAAAGTGAAGTCGCCTTCCTTGATTCCTTTCATATTGATGACCAGATGCTTTTTCACTTTCAGCGGTGTGTTTTCCGCGCTGTATCCGGCCGGTTTCCCGTCTTTCGAGGCATAGATGCGGAATATGGAGAAGTCACCGCAATGGCGCGGCCACATCCAGTTGTCGGTGTCCGCCCCGAATTTTCCAATGGATGAGGGAGGTGCGCCTACCATACGGATGTCTTTGTAGACCGTCTTCACAAACAGGTAATATTTGTTCGCTCCGTAGAAGGGTTTCAGTTCCAGTACGTGAAATTCGTCTGTCCTGATTTTTTCTTTCTTGGCGAAGCGTTCAGCCACTTTGTCGAGATAGGAGGGAGACAGGTAATTGGTCCCGTCTGGATCGGGATCTTTTTTCAGTTGTTCTTCCACGTAGGCGGTCACGTCCAGAATCCGGTCGATGAACGTCACGGTCAGTCCTTCGCAAGGAAGTTCCTGTTCGCGGGTCATGGCCCAGAATCCGTCGGTCAGATAATCGTGTTCCACCGAGCTGTGTTGTTGGATATATCCATATCCGCAATGATGGTTGGTGAGCACCAGCCCTTCAGCGGATATTACCTCTCCGGTGCATCCGCCGCCAAAGTGTACCACCGCGTCTTTCAGGCTGATGTTGTCCGGACAATACACCTTATCGATGCTGATGTCAAGTCCCAGATCCTGCATCACGGCCGCATTCTGCTGTTTCAAATCGGTCAGCATCCACATGCCTTCATCGGCTTGTCCGGCCAGCGTGAATGCCGAGAACAGCAATAACAAACAAGTCTTTTTCATGGTTATGAGTATTTAGTGTGATAAAAATACAGAGATACAAAGGCGCAGAATTGAAGATTGAGAAACTCTGTGTCTCCGTATCTCTGTGTGAGGAATGTCAAAAGATGACCGTTTATTCCACGATGGTCATTTCATCGATCAGATTCTTGCATCCGCCCAGCTTTTCCACGATGAACAATACATAGCGGATATCTACCGCAATGCAGCGTTGCAGGTTGTTGTCGAAGTTGATGTCGCCTGAGAGTGATTCCCAGTTCCCGTCGAACGCCGTTCCGATCAGCTCGCCGTTGCCGTTCATTACCGGTGATCCGGAGTTTCCGCCGGTGATGTCGTTCGTGGTCAGGAAGCAGGCGGGCATTTCGCCGTTGGGCAGTGCGTAGCGGCCGTAGTTCTTGGTCGCATACAGTTCCTTCAGTTTCTCGGGCACTACGAATTCCGGATTGTCCGGGTCTTCCTTTTCCATCACGCCTTTCAGGGTGGTGTAATATTTGTAATGGATTCCGTCTTTCGGGTCATACGATTTCACGTTGCCGTAAGTCAGACGGATGGTGAAGTTCGCGTCCGGAGCTTTGGGGGTTGGGGCGTACATCTCGCACAGGCCACGCACGTATGTCTTGTGCAGCAGGTTGATGTCGCCGCTGGCCTCGTCAATCTTTTCCGCGATTTCCCCGAATTTGTTCTCCACGGTTTCCGCGTACTGTACGGACAGGTCTTTTTCTATCGCCTCGACTGTAGGGTTGGCTATGAATTCGTTGAAGTTCTTCTCATTGGCAAAGATCGTGTTGTCGTAGAGTGCGTTGATGTATGCCTTGAAGTTGCCTTTGAACTCGTCCTTGACGGTGCCATAGAATGCGGGCAGCGCGTCGGCGGGCACTTTCGCCATATACAGCGGAATCAGCACGTGAGCCACTTTACGGTCTACTTCATGGTCGTAGTCCTTGTTGTGGATGTCGGCATACGCCTTTTTCACTTCCTCGATGGCTTTTTCGATATCTTTTTTCCTGTTTTTCTCCAACGCGTTCAGAAGCGTTTGAATGCTGCTGTTTATTTTGGTATAGTTTGCAAATTCAATTCCGCCTCGGAAAGTTTCTGTGAAATATGTCATCTGTGTCCGGAGCGGGGTCACCTTGTCCACATAGTCATTGATCTTGCCCACCACGGCTTTGTAGTCCTCGTTTTGCTTCTTTTCGGCGAACTCCAGGAATTTCAGCTCCTGTTCCGCTTTTGCTTCCAGTACCTTGTTGTCTACGATGGCCTTGTTCATTCCGATGGAGTTCTTCCAGTAGTTGCTGGAACCCGCGAACTTGCTGGCATACTGGATGCGCACCTTGTCGCTGGCTGCCATTTCTCTGCGCAACACCTCCTGTCTCGCTTCTCTGACCGTGATGCGCGGAATGTTGGTACCTTCCATGCGCAGGCGCACTTCGCTTTCGGTCAGGTAACGGCTGGTGCTTCCGGGGAATCCCATAATCATGGCATAGTCACCTTCCTGCAGGCCTTTCAGCGAGATGGCCAGATGCTTCCTGGCCTTCAGTGGCACATTGGTCTCCTTATATTCTTCGGTCGGGTTGCCGTCCTTGTCAGCATAGATGCGGAACATGGAGAAGTCGCAGGTATGGCGCGGCCACATCCAGTTGTCAGTCTCTCCACCGAATTTTCCGATGGATGAGGGGGGAGCCGCCACCATGCGCACGTCGCCGTAGGTTTTGATGAAGAACAGATAATATTTATTTCCGGCATAGAAGGGTAGAGCCAGGGTAGAGATGCCTGCCTTACCTTTCAGGTCGCTTTTCTTCAGTTGCTTGTCCGCAAGCTCTTTCAAGTATTTTGAGCCGAAAGATTCTGCCTCGGTAACTTTTCCTTTCTCGATATCCTTGTTCACCAAGTCAGTCACGTCCACGATACGTTCCACGAACTTGAACTTCAGTCCCGGAGTAGGCAGTTCCTCGCTCTGGCTTTTCGCCCAGAATCCGTCGGTCAGGTAATCGTGTTCCACGGAGCTGTGTTGCTGGATAGCCCCGTAGCCACAATGGTGGTTGGTCAGAATCAGTCCGTTGGGCGAAATGATTTCTCCCGTGCATCCTCCTCCGAAGATACCCACTGCGTCTTTCAGTGTGATCTTATCCGGACTGTATATGTCGCCGATGTCCATTTTCAGGCCTTGTGACTTCATCCGGTCTGCCAAATTCTGTTCTTGCATGAGCTGAAGCAGCCACATTCCCTCGTCAGCCTTCACCGGAGAGAATACGGCGCATATCAGTGCAAGTGCCAATACTTTCAGTCTTTTCATTCTAGTATTCCTTTTTTTATTGTTAGTAATCTGTAAATATCATTGCCTGTCTGTTCTCCGTGCAGGGAAGTAACGCACAAAAATAGTAAAAAAATGGACATGCAAACAGTTCTTGCCCATAAAAGGGTAATAAACCACTATCTATGTATAAATAATGATAATTTATTTCTGTCCATTGCCGAAACCTTTTACCTTTGCCGCAGAATTTAAAAGGATCAGTCATGTATAGACTTTGTCTTTTTCTGTGCTGCGCATTGCTGTGCGCTTCTTGCAGTAAGAAATACAAGATAGAAGGAACGTCCTCGGTCTCAATCCTTGACGGTAAGATGCTTTTCATCAAGGTGCCGTCGGGCGACAGATTGGTGAACATTGATTCAGCGGAAGTCATCCACGGCCTTTTCAAGATGGAAGGCAAGGTGGATTCCACTGTCCTTGCTTCCTTATATATGGATGAAGACTGCATCATGCCGCTCGTCATCGAGCCGGGGAATATCGAGATTCAGATTGACAATGCGGGGATTGCCATCAAAGGCACTCCCTTGAACGATTGTTTCAACGAGTTCGTGATGAAGAAGAACTCGCTGGATGACCGTGCCTATGAGGTGGAGCATGAGGAAAGCCGCATGATTATGGACGGAAAGGATTTGCGTACCGTGCATGAGGAAATCAGCAGGAAGCGCCAGCAGTTGGTGGATGAGATGAACAGTCTCGCCAAGAGCTTTATCAAGGATAATTATGAGAATGTGCTGGGTCCGGGAGTGTTTATCATGTTGGGTAACGGCATGCCGTATCCCTTGCTTACTCCACTGATGGAGGAAATCATGGACGGTGCTCCTGACGCGTTCAAGAATAATTTTATGGTGCGCGCATATGTGGACGCGGCGCAGCAGAACATGGAGCAGATGAAGAGAGCGGGAAATTGATTCGCATTATATAACCATTATCGGCCAGAGGCACGAAGGCGGGGGGATTTTCTGATTGACCGATCGGAATCCCGGTGCTTTCGTGCCTCTGGCATATTCTGGCGTGTCAGTCTCTGTATCTTTCCGGAAGTCCCGCTTCGATGTCCTTGCGGGATTCTTCCATCAGCATCTGCAGGTTCTCGTCCCCTTTTCCGGTGGGCTGGATAGGTTTGTGGATGGTCAGCTTCATCCGGTGCCAGTGGAGCAGCTTGCCGGTGCGTGGAAAAACATCGAACGATCCGTCGATGGTCATCGGCACGACAGGAAGCTGGAGTTGGTCGGCCAGGAAGAAGGCCCCTTTCTTGAACTCGTTCATCTTGCCGGTAAAAGTACGTCTTCCTTCCGGAAATACGACCAGCGATGTTCCGCCTTGCAAGACCTTTTCCGCATATTTGATGGTCCGGTAGATTTGGCGCATGCTGGAACGGTCGACGAATATGAATCCTGCCGACTCGCAGGCTTTCCCCACAAACGGAATCTTGCGCAGACTCTGTTTCATCATCCATTTGAAATTGCGGCCCAGAAAACCGTATATCAGAAAGATGTCGAACGCTCCCTGATGGTTGGCTACGAATACGTACGAAGTCTTATGGTCGATGTTCTCGTGTCCTTCCACTTTCACCGGGAGAAGGAATACCCAGCAGGTGAGTTGCGACCATATTTTGCCGGGATAATATCCCCAGAAATGACCGTTCCCGAGCCAGCATCCTAATGTGGTGGTCAAGGCGGTCAGCAGAGTCAGTACCAGAAAGACAGGCAGTCCGATACAAATTTGGTAGACGATGTATAAGAATCTCATAGGCGTTTGGTTTTATTTTTCTTGTTTTAAAGTGATTACAGTGATTTCAGGCCATGCGCCGAGGCGGAACGGGAAGAGCACGTATCCCAGTCCTATATTGACATACAGTCCGCGGCCTCCTTCCAGATACAGTCCTCTGTGTTCGGGATAGATGAACTGTGAGGCGGAGAATCCGAATACGCTGATTTGCATGTCGTGGGTATGTCCTGCCAGCATCAGTTGGATGTCGGTGTCGGGCAATACGGTCCGTCTCCAATGAGTCGGGTCGTGGCTGAGCAGCACCTTGAACATCCCTTCCGTGCCTTTCATCGCTTTGGGCATGTCGGCCTTGTCCGGGAAAGGAGGATTTCCGCTGTTCTCCACTCCGACCAGTGCGATAGAGTCGTTTCCCCGATGCAGAATCCGGTTTTCGTTCATCAGGACATCCCATCCCATCCGTTTCTCTTCTTCAATCAGTTTCCGGAAGTTGGCTTCCCTGTCCGCGTCGGAGTCCCAATGCACGTATGTGCCGTAGTCGTGGTTGCCGGTGATGGAATAAACTCCGTCTTTGGCTTTTAATTGTGAAAGGGCAGGCATGAACTCCGGAAGCTCGGAGGCGCGGCTGTTCACCAGGTCGCCGGTAAAGACGATCAGGTCAGCTTGTTGGCGGTTACTGATGTCTACCGCTTCCTGTATGGCGTCCGCATTTCCTTTCCAGCTTCCCGAATGGATGTCGGATAGCTGGAGTATGCGGTATCCGTCGAAACCGTCCGGCAGATCTGGGGAGATGAAAGTCACTTCTTTCACCTGGAAATGTTCTTTCCCTTCAATGGCTCCGAAAAGCACGTAGCCGAATACGGCCAGTGACGGAATCAAGGAAATCCAGCCGTGGGGCATACGGAAACGGAACAGTCTGCTGATACCTCTCAGCAGCAGGCTGATGAGGGCGAACACCGTTTTCGGCACGGCCACGCAGAGCATGACGATGAGATAAAGCCCGAGACTGTCATGCAGTGCGTCGCGGCCTATCATGAATGTCAGCAGACCTGCCAACAGGGCGATGGACGGAAACCAGAAGATCCGCTTTGCCGTCTTGCTTCTTGTCCGTGATAGATAAGTCCGATAGATATACCAGTCGGGTAACAGCAGCAGAAGCAGGAAGAAAATCAAAACTCTCAACAGTATCATGTTCGTACAATCATTTTATTCGTCATTGCAAATTGGAAGCCAAATATTTGCCCATTGTCTCCACATCCATTCCCCGGCGGGCGGCATAGTCCTCCAGCTGGTGGCGGTCGATTTTTCCCACCGAGAAATATCTTGCGGCAGGATGGGCGAACATCAGTCCGCATACCGATGCGTGGGGACGCATCATGCCGTTTTCTGTCAGGCGGATGCCGATGCGCTTCATGTCAATCAGCTCGTCCAGCAGGAAATTGACGGAGAGGTCGGGCAGAGACGGATAGCCTACAGCCGGACGTATGCCTTGGAATTCTTCATTGAGCAACTGTTTCATGGTCAGCCGCTCGTTCTTGGCATATCCCCACACTTCCTTGCGGATGGTCTCGTGCAGTTTTTCTGCCGCGGCCTCTGCCAGACGTTCTTCCAATGTCTTTACCAGCAGACACTTGTAGTCATCGTGCTGACAGGCTTCTTCCATTCCGGAGTCAACGGTCGTGGCGAATCCTCCTACCGTATCCCTAATGCCTGATGAGGCAGGGCGCACGAAATCGCTCAGACACAGGCAAGGGTCGTCCGCGTGGACACGTGTCTGCTGGCGGAGCAACGGAAACGGAGTTCCGTCCAGTATCAGGTTGTCTCCTTCGGAATTGGCATCCATCAGCCGGTAGACGGCATATACCTGACATTTACCGTCGAGGTTGCGGAGCATCCTCATGGCTTCTTTGTGCAGTTGCATGGCTTCAGCCGCTTTCCCGCAATCCTTTGTCGGAAAAGAGGCCAGCCATCCGGCGCGGCAGGCATCGCATCCATGAATGTCGGCAATCGTAGCGAAACGGGGCTGGAATCCCCACGCATGGAAAAAATAAATCCAGTTGATGTAGTCCGTCAAGTCATGGATTTGATAAGTGACCGTGGTGATGTGAGTCTGCATGCGCTGGGTATGGTTAGCGTTCAAAAACAAGTGCCTGGCCCCGGTGGGTCTTGTCCACTTTTCCGTCAGCATATACCAGAGTGCCGTTCACGAATGTCTTTTCCACTTTGCCGTGGAATGTGCGTCCTTCCATCGGACTCCATCCGCACTTGCTTTCGATGCAGTCTGGAGTGACTGTCCATTCGTGGTTCGGATTCAGAAGTACCAGGTCGGCCTGATAGCCCGGGCGGATATATCCGCGATTCTTTATCCGGAACAGTTCCGCGGGAGCATGACACATCTTCTGTACGAGCTGTTCCATGCTCAATACATCTTCGTATACCAGTTCGTAGATGCTTGCCAGCGAAAACTGGAGGGTGGGCATCCCGGAAACGGCTTTCAATGCTCCTCCCTGTTTCTCACTCAGCAGATGAGGGGCATGGTCCGTCCCGATTACGTCGATGAGGTCTGTGCGCAGGGCAGCTCTCAAAGCATCCCGGTCATGGCGTGTCTTGATGCTCGGATTGCATTTTATCCGTGTGCCCAATGTCTTGTAGTCCTCGTCACAGAAGAAGAGATGCGACACGCAGGCTTCTGCCGTGATGCGTTTCTCATGCAGCGGCTTGTTCTCAAGCAGTTCAAGCTCACGGGCAGTGCTGACATGAAGGATGTGCAGGCGTGCGCCCGTTTCTTTGGCCAGACGGACGGCCAGGGACGAGGATTCCCAACAAGCCTCTTCGCTCCGTATCATCGGATGGAAGCACACGTCAGGGTCCTCTCCGTATTTTTCTTTGAAAAGTTCCGTATTCCGGCGGATGATGTGCTGGTCCTCGCAATGGGTGGCAATCAGCATGCCTGCCTCTGAGAAGATTTTCCGGAGCGTGTCCATGCGGTCCACCAGCATGTTTCCCGTACTGGCCCCCATAAAGAGCTTCACGCCGCATACATGTGTCTTGTCAAGTCGGGCAAGCAGGTCAGCGTTGTTGTTGGTTGCTCCAAAATAAAACGAATAGTTGACGACACATTTCGTGGCCGCATCGGCAAATTTCCGGTCAAGCGCCTCGAGAGTGGTGGTTTGCGGGTTGCAGTTGGGCATGTCCATGAAAGAGGTCACACCTCCGGCCGCGGCCGCGGCCGTTTCCGTTGCCATATCCGCCTTGTGTGTCAGTCCGGGGTCGCGGAAATGCACATGATCGTCAATCACTCCCGGAAGCAGGAACCATCCGTGGGCGTCAATTTCTTCATCGCAGACAGAAGACGGGCATGCGTCTCCTTCCAGCACTTCACTGATTTGTTCTCCCTCTATGACTACGGAGCCGGTAAAACTCCGACCTTCGTTGACGATTGTGGCATGATGTATCCAGGTTCGTTTCATAACTTATCGTTTGTTGTGTGGGTATTTCTTGAACCAACTGTCCCATTTCAGTTGGATGACTCCGAATACGGCTTCGCCGAAAATGCTGCTGTTCATCTTGGAGGTTCCCAGTTCGCGGTTGATGAAGATGACCGGTACCTCCTTGATGCGGAATCCGCATTTGTGGGCGGTAAATTTCATTTCAATCTGGAACGCATATCCTTTGAAGCGGATACGGTCGAGATTGATGGTCTCAAGCACTTCCCTCCGGTAACAGACAAATCCGGCCGTAGTGTCGTGGATAGGGATCCGGGTGATGAGGTGCACGTATTTCGAGGCGAAATACGACATCAGCACCCGTCCCATCGGCCAGTTGACCACGTTTACGCCGCTTACATAACGTGAGCCGATAGACACGTCAGCCCCTTCGTCGTGGCATGCCTGATAAAGGCGCGGAAGGTCGTTGGGATTATGGCTGAAATCGGCGTCCATCTCGAATACGAAATCATACTGGTGTTCGATGGCCCATTTGAATCCGGTGATGTAGGCGGTGCCTAATCCCAGCTTTCCCTTGCGCTCAATCATGAAAAGACGTTCGGGAAACTCTTTCTGCAAACGCCGCACGATGTCGGCCGTTCCGTCGGGAGAGTTGTCTTCGATGACCAGAATGTGAAAGCGTTTTTCCAGTCCGAATACCGCCCTGATGATATTTTCTATGTTTTCCTTTTCGTTATAGGTCGGAATGATTACTATGCTGTCGCTTGTCTGCATGTCTTTCTGTAAATATTAAGGCAAAGGTACGTAATTAAAACGAAAGTTGTGACAGAAGCGTCGGTTTTTATAGCATTTGTTATAAAATCCGGAGCCGGAATCTTTTCCATGGGGCTACATTGCAGGTCCGTTGCCGGGCATGAAAAAAACGCCTTGACGTTTTGATTAAAACGTAAGGGCGTTTCAGACAAAACATAAGGGCGTTTTAAGTAAAACGTCAAGGCGTTTTGTAGGGGATGGAAATTCACAGCAAGTCCGGAATCAGATAGATGTCTTCCTCTGTCACTCCCTGTTCCATTAAGGCTTCTTTGTCAGCCAGATAGATTCTCATGAACTCATCGTGGGTGGTAGTCCGCTTTTCCACTTCACGGTAGCACTTCAGTGCTTCCGTAATCCGGTTCATGGCGGTATATACGTGACCGGCGTTCAGCCAGTCGTTCATTTGTACGCCGGGTGTCTGGAGCAGCTTCTCGTAGAAGCGGAGAGCTTCCTCGTATTTTCCGGTCATGAAATAGCACCAGCCGATGGCCCGTTGGGCATTCTCGGGTGTCTTGTCCAGATATTCCACCTTGAAAAAATATTGCAATGCCTTGGCATAGTCGCGCAAGGTAGCCAGACACTGGCCTGTCTGGAGCAACAGATTCAGGTTGTCGGGCTGGATGGCCTCCACCCGGTAGAAGTATGACAAGGCCTTCTCGTAGTTGCGCATCCGTTTGTGACATTGTGCCAGATGCTTGAGCGTCCATACATGGTCGGGCTTCAGAATATCGGCCTGCAGATAGGCTTCTACCGCCTTCTCGTAGTGTCTCATTTTCTGGTATGAGAAGCCCAGCTTCTGCCAGATGTCCGCATCTTCCGGACTGATGGCGGTCAGTTCCTTGTAAAGCTCGGCGGCTTCCTGAAAATAGTCTTTGGTGAACAGATAGTCGGCGATCTGTTTGTGGTATTCGTCTGACAGGAGCAGGGGACGCAGGAACGGGGACTTCCAGAAAGTCAGCTCGTCTGCAAACAGGTCGTGCTGTTCGGAACGGAACATCCAGAGCTTGAAGAAACGGTAGAGGTCGTGGATGTATTGCCGGCTCACTATATTCTCCTTCTCGCCTTCGTGTGTCTCCGCCGTCAGCTTACTTATGTTTTCCTGCATTATTTCGTTTTGTGCACCGAGCCGGGTGCTCAGCATTTCACGTTGTGAGGGTGGAAGTGAGTTGATTGTTAGGCAGAAAGAATACTTGTCTGAATTGCAGAACATAGGCGAGCTGAGCAGCAGGCCGATGAGTGAGTTGTCCTCGGTTTTCCCGTCGGAGAAAAAGTCTGCGATGTCGGCCGTCTGTCGGTCGAACGGATAGAACCAATGGGCGGCCTGCCGGAAGAAAGGATAGTTTTTCAGTTGGGAGAAAGTGCTCATGTAGGTGTCGGCCCCTTCCATCTGCAACTCGCCCAATTGGCGTATCTCGTCACTGATTTTCGACATGCTTTTCTCCCATTCCGGATTTTTGTCCTCCAGGTCCTCGATGTCGGTGATCTTCAGGTCCGGGTTCTTCAGATGGGGATTCTGCATCATCTTCGGAATGATTTCTTCCCGCATTTTCCTGTCAATCTTTTCCGTTTCTCTTGAGAGAAGGAAAAGGACTTGTATGTGATGGAGTTGCTTGACCGTTTCCGGACTGTCTGACAGGATTGTCAAGGCGGCGGTGAGTTCCGGGTAGAGTGCCAGGCGTTTTTCCTGATAACTGGCCGCGAGCAGGATGCCGACAAGTGCACGTTGGGTGATGACCGGTTCCGTGCGCTGGCGGTAGGCGTGGAGCAGAAGGTGGAATTTCCGCTCGTCGAATATTCTCATCAGGCTCAGCGTGACGGCACTGATCATGACCGCCAGTGAGTTGGCCGGTATGAGTGGGGAATCGAGCAGGGCGGCCGCTTCGTTGGCTTCCTCTTCCGTCCATTGCACGGAAGTCCAGATCTTGTCGAACAGTTCGTCAGTAGCCTTTCCGTTGCGTTCGTAGAGGCTTTTCAGCTCCGTCCTTTTCTTTTCTTCATCAGCAATCATCAGTGGCGTGACACCCACGTCTTCCGCGATGGCTTCCAGTGTCATTCCGATTTCCTGGAACGAGTGTGGCGGCATCTGTTTGAAGCTGCGGAACCTGGAGGCGAAATATCCTTGGGCTGTCTGCTGGTCGTTGATGAATCCGGCCCTGTCGGCAAGTTCATATCCCGTACGGCGCAGACGCGCGTACATCTTTCCGCGCCCGGGGTCGTCCATTCCTTGGGCGGCGTATTGCAGCATATATCCGTAAGTGGTTTGCAGTGTCTCCACTTCTGATGTCAGTTTCCAGTTGCCTGTTTTTGAAGCCAGCGAGCTCAGTTGCGCGAAAGCTTCCTTTAGTCTTCTCTGGTCGAGAAATTGGATGATGTCTTTATACATGTGAAAAGATAATTTAGCGAAGCGGAGTGATCACTTCTTTAACTCCATGTTGACTTCTGGGTATGCTTGTGCGCATAAATTCCCATTTGTCGTTTAACTACGTGCAAAAGTAGCAATAATTTTGTAATTTTGCGGCATCTATAAGTGAAACAATGGGTATAACGGAACTTCAGAGCATGTATGCCGGACATCCGAACTTGTCGGGACTGGCATCTATATTGGATAAGAAGGAAGAGGTAAGGACTGTTTTTCTTGACGGGATGCACGGGTCGTGCGCGTCGTTGTTCGCGTCGGCTTTTGTCAAGAAAAGGCCGGGGGTGTATGTGTTCATACTGGACGACCTGGAGGAAGCGGGATATTTTTACCATGATATGGTGCAGGTGAATGGGGAAGGGCACACGTTGTTTTTCCCTTCTTCGTACCGTAGGGCCTTCAAATACGGGCAGAAGGATGCGGCCTACGAGATTCTCCGCACGGAGGTGCTGGGAATGTTGGAGCGGAAGGAGCCGGTGGCGGTGGTCACTTATCCTGAAGCGTTGGCAGAGAAGGTGGTTTCCCGGAAAACCCTTAATGAAAGGACGCTCACGCTGGAAGTGGGCCGGCATGTCGCAACCGGAAAAATCATGGAGGAGTTGTCCGGATATGGCTTCGAGCGTGTGGACTATGTGTATGAGCCGGGACAGTTCGCACTTCGTGGAAGTATTCTCGATGTGTATTCGTTTGCTTCGGAATATCCCTACCGCATTGACTTTTTCGGCGATGAGGTGGACAGTATCCGTACGTTCGAGGTGGAAACCCAGCTTTCAAAAGAGAAAAAGACATCGGTAAACATCGTGCCTGAACTGTCGTCGGCTGCTGAGGGGGATGTGTGCTTTCTCGACTTTATCCCTGAAGAGAGCGTGTTGTGGGTGAAAGACCTGGCGTGGGTGAAGGAGCGGATTCAGGCCGTACACGATGAGGTGCTTTCTCCGCAGGCATTGGTGGCTTATGAAGGAGAACAGACTGAGCTGGCGGGACTGGAGAGGAAACTGGTGGACGGGGCGGAATTTACCGTGCGCGCACTTGATTTCCGCCGGATTGATTTCGGCCACAAGGCTTCGGGAACTCCGCAGGCCTCGCTTCGGTTCGAGACTTCGGTACAGCCTGTCTTCCATAAGAATTTTGATTTGGTTTCCAGTGCACTGACCGATTATCAGCTGAGGGGATATTCAATCTATATCTGTTCCGACAGCATGAAACAGACCGACCGTCTGAAGAACATTTTCAAGGAAAGAGGTGATGATATCCGTTTTGAACCGGTAGACCGCACGTTGCACGAAGGGTTCATCGACCATACTTTGCACAGCTGCATTCTTACAGACCATCAGATATTCGACCGTTTCCATAAATACAGCCTGCGGAGCGACAAGGCACGCAGCGGAAAGGTGGCTCTTTCGCTCAAGGAGCTGAACTTGTTTGAGCCGGGGGATTATGTGGTGCATATTGATCATGGCATCGGCAAGTTCGCGGGACTGGTCCGCATTCCGAACGGAAACACTACGCAGGAGGTCATCAAACTGGTATATCAGAACGATGACGTGGTGTTCGTGTCAATCCATTCGTTGCACAAGATATCCAAATATAAAGGGAAAGAGGGCGAACAGCCTCGTATCAGCAAATTGGGTACGGGTGCGTGGGAGAAAATGAAGGAGCGCACCAAGACGAAAATCAAGGACATTGCCCGTGACCTTATCCGGCTCTATTCCCAGCGCAGGCAGGAGAAAGGTTTCCGCTTCAGTCCCGACAGTTTCATGCAGCATGAGCTGGAGGCGAGCTTTCTTTATGAGGATACGCCCGACCAGATGAAAGCCACTCAGGAGGTGAAGGCGGATATGGAAAGCGACCGCCCGATGGACCGTCTGGTGTGTGGCGACGTGGGGTTCGGAAAGACAGAGGTGGCAATCCGTGCAGCGTTCAAGGCGGTGGCCGACAACAAGCAGGTGGCGGTGTTGGTACCCACTACAGTGTTGGCTTTCCAGCATTACCAGACTTTCAGAAAGCGTCTGGAGAATATGCCTTGCACGGTGGAATATCTGAGCCGTGCAAGAACGGCCAAAGACACTGCCCGTATCTTGAAAGGGCTGGCCGAGGGAAGTGTGAATATCCTGATCGGTACGCATAAGATTATCGGAAAGGGAGTGGAGTTCAAGGACTTGGGGCTGTTGATCATCGACGAGGAACAGAAGTTCGGAGTGAGTGTGAAAGAGAAGCTCCGTCAGTTGAAGGTGAATGTGGACACGCTGACCATGACCGCTACGCCGATTCCGCGCACGCTCCAGTTCTCGCTGATGGGAGCGCGTGACTTGTCGGTCATCCAGACCCCTCCTCCCAACCGTTATCCGATTCAGACGGAGGTGCACACGTTCAATGAAGAAATCATTGCAGAGGCCATCAATTTCGAGATGAGCCGCAACGGACAGGTGTTTTTCGTGAACAACCGTATCCAGAACCTTCCGGAACTGAAGGCCATGATTGAGCGGAACGTTCCCGATTGCCGGGTATGTATCGGTCACGGCCAGATGCAGCCTGAAGAGCTGGAGAAAATCATATTCGGTTTTGTGAACTATGATTACGATGTGCTGCTCTCCACGACCATTATCGAGAGTGGTATAGACATCCCGAACGCCAATACGATCATCATCAATCAGGCGCAGAACTTCGGACTGAGCGACCTGCACCAGATGCGCGGGCGTGTGGGGCGGAGCAACAAGAAGGCATTCTGTTATCTGCTGGCTCCTCCTTTGTCGGGTCTCGCTCCGGAAGCGAGACGGCGTTTGCAGGCCATCGAGACTTTCAGCGATTTGGGAAGCGGCATCCATATCGCCATGCAGGACCTGGATATCCGTGGCGCGGGAAACATGCTGGGGGCGGAGCAGAGCGGATTCATCGCCGATTTGGGTTATGAGACTTACCAGAAGATTCTGGCTGAGGCCGTAAAGGAATTGAAAAACGAGGAGTTTGCCGATTTGTATGCGGATGAAATCAAGGCCGGAGAGGAGAAAATCAGTGGGGAGGAATTTGTGGACGAATGTTCCGTGGAAAGCGATCTGGAGCTGCTGTTTCCCAACGAATATATTCCGAGCAGCAGTGAGCGCATGTTGCTTTACCGGGAGCTGGACAAGCTGGAACTGGACAGGGATGTGGATGCGTTCAAGTCGCGGTTGATCGACCGCTTTGGTAAGATTCCTCCTGAGGGTGAGGAACTTATCCGTATTGTCCCGTTACGTCGGCTGGCAAAGCGGTTGGGGGTGGAAAAGGTGTTCCTGAAAGCCGGTCGCATGACGCTTTATTTTGTCAGCAACCTGGAAAGTCCGTATTATCAGAGCAAGTCGTTCGGGAAAATCATTGAATACATGTCGAAATATCCCCGCATCTGTAATCTCCGCGAGCAGGATGGCAAGAGGAGTATGGTGGTGCGTCATGTGGCTACGGTGGAAGAGGCGGTGGCTATTCTGCAGGAGATGGTTGGCATGAATGGGGAGGCATCGGCAGGCTGACTTGTTTCGATCGGGTGACATCCGGATTTCATTTGTGTTTCATCAGGAATCCGGTTGTCTCTTTTTCCCGGGACGGAAAGGAGGCATAAGGGAAAACGTGTAATTTTGCCGGAAATCTCAAAAAAGAATATCCAAATGAATGGAAAACTGTTGATTCTGTCATTTTTTGCTTTTCCATTAGTGGCAATGGGGCAAAGTGCGCGCGAAGAGATTCGTCAGAATCCGGCCTTGGCCGCAGGAAAATATTATGCCTATCAGGCTCCGGAAAGCAGACTTGCACCGGTTCCGGACGGTTATGAACCGTTTTATATCTCATCGTTCGCACGGCATGGCTCCCGTTATCTCACGAAAGAGAAGAAATATGCGCAGCCTCTCGGTATCCTGCTGGAAGCAGACGAAAAAGGGGTGCTGACTCCTGACGGGAAACGGGCGTTGAAAGTGGTTGTGTCGTTGGCCGAAGAGGCGGAGGGACGTTATGGAGAACTGACACCGAAAGGGGCTGGGCAACACCGTAGATTAGTCGACCGGATGTATGCCAATTATCCCCAAGTGTTTCACGATGGCGTTCATGTGGATGCACGGTCCACTTATAAGACACGTGCCTTTCTTTCAATGGCGGCCGCCTGCGTGGAGCTGAAAGGCTTGAATCCGGAACTGAATATCACCACCGGTACCAGTGAGCGTGATACTTATTATATGAAATACAAGAATCCGGAGTATGAGGCGTTGCATCTGGAGAATTCCGATTCTGTGTATCGTGCCGCAGATAGCGTGTACATTCATCCGGAGCGTCTGATGAGACAGCTTTTCAATGATTCGGTGTATGTGGCCGGGCATATCGATGCGAAGAGGCTGATGTCCGATTTGTTTGAACTGCACGGAATCAGCCAGAGCAGTTATGACCAGCCTGATCTGGGTTTTCTTTTTACGGAAGACGAGCTGTATGACATGTGGCAGCGCAACAATTTTGAATGGTATTATGAGAAAGGACCGTCTCCGTTGAGTGATGGTTGCATGTACAGGTTGGAGAGGAATCTTCTGGACAATTTCATGGAAACGGCCGATACGGTGATTGCTTCCCGAAAGAACGCGGTGACTCTCCGTTTCGGCCACGACACGAATCTGGCTCCTCTGGCGGCGCTGATGGGCATGAACCGGCTGACTACGGCCACAACCGACTGGCAAAAGATAGCCGACACTTACCGTACGTATCGGATTATCCCGATGTGTGGCAACATACAGCTGATATTCTACCGCAAAAAGGGCAGTGATGACGTTCTGGTAAAACCGTTGCTGAATGAAAGGGAAGTGACTCTTCCGGTAAAAACAGACCGGGCGCCTTTTTATCATTGGAAGGATGTGAGAAGGTATTGGAAGTCTGTTGTGGAGTCAATCAGTCTGCCTTGACGTGTGCTTGTCTGCATTTTCATTATGAATATTTGGAATCCGCCATGTGTGGCAGGTCATGTATGACTTATGCTACCGGGCGGTTTTTTATTGTTTGATGACGTTTGTTGAAATATTTTTAGTAAATAATTGTAATGTAAAAGAAACAATCGTGTAATCGTCATGAAAATCTCCTCCTTTACTTTTGCGGCATAATTAAAAAACAGGAGATGAAGACTAGATTAATTGCGGCGGTATTGTTGTTGGCGTCAGTCAGTGTGCAAGCCAGAGTCATTAGGGGAAAGATTACGGATGCTCAGACCGGTGAAGAGATTATCGGTGCATCCGTAATGGTGAAAGAGGAGCCGGGTAAAGGAACGGTGACAGGTCTGGACGGGAGCTTCAACCTGTCGGTAGAGGGAAACACATATACGCTGGTTTGCTCTTATATAGGGTATAAGAACTATGAGGTAAAAGTTGGCGCGAAGGATGATGAGATTGTGATCCCTTTAAGGACCGATGAGGTGATGTTGGGTGAGGTGACGGTGGTTGCCACTAACCCAGGACGCACGGAGGCAGGTGCGCGGGCCATTGAGCGTAAGGCGATGAATGTGGTGAACGTAATGAGTGCAAAGGCCATCGAGCTTTCGCCGGACATTACCGTGGCGAATGTCATCCAGCGAATGTCGGGTGTGACCATCGAGCGCAACAGTAGTGGGGAAGGCCAGTATGCCATTCTCCGCGGTATGGACAAACGTTACAATTATACACTGGTCAACGGCGTGAAGATTCCAAGTCCGGACAACAAGAACCGTTTTGTCCCTTTGGACATATTCCCTTCTGAAATGCTCGACCGCCTGGAGGTGACCAAGTCATTGACGGCCAATATGGAAGGCGACGGTATCGGCGGTGCGGTGAACCTGGTGATGAAAGACGCGCCCACGGAACGCCAGTTTACGGCAAGTGTTTCCACCGGTTACAATGCCATGTATTTCGGCCGTGATTTCCAGTCGTTCAACACGGGGGCGATTGTGAAGGAGTCTCCTTACGAGGCGATGGGAAAACCGGAAGATTATAAGGTGACTCAGGATAATTTCACAAACAAGAACCTTCACATGAAATGGAAAAGGCCTTTGCCTGACCTGACGGCCAGCCTTTCTTACGGTGACCGTTTTTTTGACAACAGGCTGGGTGTGATGTTGGCGGGAAGCTACTTGAATACTTACAGAGGTAAGGAAAGTCAGTTGTATTATCAGCCGGGTACTTCCCATAATGGAATAGAATACCGTGACTATTCAGCCCGGCAGACCCGTATCGGTGCTCATGTGAAATTTGACTATCATATCAATAGCGATCACAAGCTGACTTGGTATAATGGTTATATGGATATGCGTGAGGCGGAAGTCCGTGACGGACAGGATGACAAGGAACGTGCTGTACGTATGAAATGGAACCGTCAGTATATCATCAATTCCACATTGAAAGGTGAGCATCAGTTCCTGGAAGACGGAGTGTTGAAACTGAACTGGTCAGCTGTCATTTCCAAAGCGTATAGCGAGACTCCGGATAATGCGGAGATATTCATGCAAGGATCCCATGTGCAGACATCCGGTGCAGCTATCCGTCGGTGGGAGCACAATTCAGATAAAGATAAAGCTGGATATGTGGATTTGAGCTACAAATGGAAGCTGGCCAATGAGTCGGCGTTTGATTTTTCGCTTGGAGGTATGTATCGTGACAAGAAGCGCGACAGCTTTTTCAATGAATATACTTTTGATTCAGGAACAGGAAGGGATCCTCAGTATATAAATGAGGATTGGAACAATTTTGATGAGATTGTGTTTGTGCCGTCTATGCGCGGATATGGTAATATCGGTGACCCGTTGAATTATGACGCATCGGAAAAAGTGGGAGCTGGTTATGGTATGGTGAAATACACATTTCCAAGGTGGGAACTGATTGCTGGGGTGCGTGTGGAGCATACTGACCAAGGATATGTCCTGAAATTCCCGCGTGATGTGGATCCCGAAGGAAACCAGAAATATACGGATGTGTTACCCAGTTTCCATGCGAAATACAATGTGCATGAAAACGCGAACCTGCGTTTCTCGTATGCGCGTGCCATCAACCGTCCGAGTTTCTTTGAAATCGTGCCTTATACCATTCTTAACGAAGATTATAAGGAAAAAGGTAATCCGGACCTGAAGCATACTGTGGCTGACAATGTGGACCTGCGTTATGAGTTCTTTCCACGCTCTTCTGAACAGTTCATGGTAGGACTGTTCTATAAGAACATTCAGGACCCGATTGAATACAGTCTGATCACGTCCGGTCAGGACACTTATTACCAGCCGATGAACTTGGGTGACGCTACAAACATGGGTGTGGAGGTGGACATCATGAAATATTTCAACTGGTTCGGCATCAAGGCTAACTATACCTACACGCATTCCAAAATCACTACTGAAAAGCGTATCATGGACGGTTCTGAGGTGACGACGAGAAAGCAGTCACGTCCCTTGTTCGGACAGGCGGCGCATGTGGCCAACCTTTCCCTTCTGTTTAAGGATACCAAGCATGGTTGGGAAGGTCAGATTGCCGGAAGCTATACCGGAAAACGTCTGAGCGACATTTCTAACTGGTATGAAAATGATATATGGGAGGATGGCTATTTCCAGTTGGATGCTTCTGTGGAGAAGAGTTTCAAGAAAGGGGTGAGCCTTTTTGCCAAGGCATCCAATCTGCTTGACGTGCCTTTGCTGAGATACGTGCATAAAGGACCCAGTACTGAAAATGTCAATTACGAGCGCCACAAAGGAAACGTGATAGAGCGTAAGGAATGGCATGGGCAAACCATCATGCTGGGTGTCAGATATAAGCTTTAATCAAGAGACTAACGGATAACTAACGTTTTATTAATTTAATCAGTTATGAATTTCAAAAAGTATTTGTTCATGGGCGCAGCCTTGATGACATTGTCATTCTTCGCTGCTTGTAGTGATGACGAGCCTGAAACTCCGAACAATCAGGAAACTCCGGGAAAAGAAGATCCGGATGAACCGGAAGAACCGGAAGATCCGCAAACTCCGGTGAGCTTGGCTGACCAGTGGAAAAACTCCACTACGGTGACTTGGCCGGCTGATACGGTAATCAATCTGACAGAACACTATGAGGTTCCAGAAGGAAAAACTCTGATCATTAAAGAGGGTGCTCAGATTATTGCCAGCACTGAAGGTGTAGGCGTTAATCATGTGGCTATTGAGTTTACGGTTAATGGAAATTTGTATTGTGAAGGTACCGAGGAAAAACCAATATTGTTCTCTATTCCGGAAGCAGACCGTACATCGGACAATATTTTTGCCGGTCTGTGGGGAGGTATCGTCGCTTCTGAAACTTGTGAGGAAATGCTGATTGACCATACTATCATCGAATATACCGGTGGTCAGGTAATTGAGGGTTCTCCTGCCGCTACCAACGGTGTCTACACGGCCGGTGATGACGCATATCCGCAGATTACTACCAACAATATCAACGGTAAGTATGTCATTACAAACTCTATCTTGCGTAATGGTTGGTCTGACGGCATTTACTTGATGGGTGGAGAGGCGATTATCGCCAACAATCTGTTTGCAGCCAACGGTTATGATGGTGCAGAGGCCGTGAATGTGAAGGCTGGTTGCAAGGTTGATGTGGCTGGAAACGTGATGTTCAGCCCGAACACTAACGGTCTGAAGCTCTCGAGTTCTGGACAGAGCGAGACTCGCGGACAGGCGTTGATCCAGGCCTACAACAATACTGTCATCAACGCAGGATGGAGACGTGACGGCGAAAAAGGTGGTTGTATCTATGTGGAGAAGAACGCTTTGGCTAATGTATTCAACAATCTGCTTGTAAACTGTAAGTTCCGCGCCATGACTCCGAGCTTCGATATTCCGAACGATCCGGATGAAGGATATGCTGATAATTCTGTCATCGACTACAACTTCTATGCTTCTGGAAGTCAGAAAAGTGACATCGTGTACGATGGTGAGGACGAGAGTGGTGTGGCATACGCTTGGCAGGGTTACAACTATGCGCATGAAGATTACAACACCGGTGTGGTCGACGTACATAGCGTGATTGCTACGGAGAACGACCTGAAAGATCCGAAGTTCGTGAACTTCCCCATCAACGAAGTGGGACTGACAGATTATGTATATAATGACGCATGGGATTTTCATCTGACAGCAGGTTCTCCTGCCTTGACTGGCGCTTGTAATGGCAGTGAGGCTTTCTCAACTCCGTATTTCTCGACTACCGGTCTGGTTCTTGAAGGAACCGGTAAAACTTACACTTCACCGGAGGTTCAGGCTCATTTCGGAGCTTATGGCGAATAAAATCCACAAGGCTCGTTTTTGAGACGCTGATATACATTCATTTCTTTTAAGGCTCGGGCAGGATTCCGATGAGGGGTGTCCGGGCCTTTTTTGCGAGATTCCTCGTCGTAAGTATGTTTTTTTAAAGCCTATATTTCAGATTCATTTCAGTTTCACCTGCTACTTTTGTCGCAGAATAATTGAACAACAAAATAAAACGATTTATTATGATTTCATTGAAGAGAACTTTCAGTGTTTTGGGGAGTGCCTTGTTGGCTTTGTCGGTATTCTCTCAGACACCTGCCGAATGGAAACCATTGGAAAAGCCGTTGAACTTTTATCTGGCCAACGATTTGGGCCGCAACGGGTATTATGACCAGAAACCTATTGCGGAACTGATGGGGAGGATGGCTGAGACCATCGATATCGAGTTTGTGGTGGCAGCCGGCGATGTGCATCATTTTGAGGGAGTGCGCAGTGTGGACGATCCCTTGTGGATGACCAACTATGAACTGATCTACAGTCATCCCGATCTCATGTTGCCTTGGTATCCTGTATTGGGAAATCATGAATACCGGGGTAATACACAGGCGGTGGTTGATTACAGCAATGTGAGCGCGCGCTGGCAAATGCCTGCACGTTACTACACGAAAGTGATGGAGGAAGACGGGACCACCTTGCGTTTGGTAATGATTGATACGGCACCCTTACTCGACAAGTATCGTGAGGATACGGAAAAGTATCCCGATGCCTCTAGGCAGGACATCAACAGGCAGCTGGTCTGGATGGATTCGGTGCTCACCGTGGCGAAAGAGGACTGGGTGCTCGTGGTGGGGCATCATCCCATTTATGCGGACACTGACAAGAACGAGTCGGAACGTGCTGACATGCAGAAGCGTGTGGACACGCTTCTGCGCAAGCATGGCAACGTCGACATGTACCTGTGTGGGCATATCCATAATTTCCAGCACATCCGCAAGCCGGACAGCAAAATTGACTATGTGGTCAACTCTTCAGGCTCGTTGAGCCGTAAGGTGAAGCCGGTGGACGGCACTCGGTTTTGTAGCGACAAGAGCGGATTCTCGCTCATTACGGTCGACAAGGACGAACTTGACTTGCACATGATTGACAAGGACGGGAAAGTGATCTACACGGTACGAAGGATACGATGAGCCTGTCTGTGGTAAGCATTAACTGAAGTACAAAAGACAAGACGCGACGGCACAAAATCGCAGAACATACCGCTCCGCGCTTCCGTGCCGCCGCGTTCTAAAAAAGACAGCAAGCCGGCTCACACCAACAGCACCGTGACATCACGTGCTCCGTGTGCACCCATCACCAATGCCTGCTCGATGTCGGCCGTCTTGGAAGGACCGGAAATGAAAACTCCGTAACCATAGCTGCCGGTATCTATACGCTTGTAGGCTTCGTGCATGTTGTTCACCAGATTCTTGCGGTCGAGCACCAACACCAGCGCTTCGGAAATGAAATAGACCGCACGTTGCTCTATGTCCTGCTCCACCCATACGGCACCGTTCTCACAGACCCCGACTTTTCCGGACACGATGGCCAGGTCCGTTCCGTCCAGATCGCCCGACTTCTTCACATCGTCGGGATGGAAGGTGGCGCAAGTCAGCTTCTGTTCCTTGCCCAGACATGTGATGGTGTTCAGGCTTGAGGCAATCCGCCTGGCCTCGGGATATTGCTTGCGGATAAGCTCATTCACGTCATCTCCGGCTTCCGCCACAATGGCACGTCCGCCCATCTGCACCATAATCTCACGAAACTGCCCGATTTTGTCGGGATAAGTGATGGCTTCCTTTTCAAGTTCCGCCAGATCCGGTTTCTCGTAACGGATCTGCGTGTTCCGGCGGATGCTCTGCAATATATCTTCTCTGCTGCTCATAGTCAGTTTATTTTACTTTGTTCTTTTTCCACATTTCGTTGAAGCTTTCCTTGGCAAACTGAGGCATGTCGTGCTCCTTGCCCCAATCGTTCAGGCCGTTGTAGACAAGCCATTTCGGCATTCCGTTCACGACAGACGCGTTACGCAACGCAAGATTGAACAAGTGGGGGTGTTCCATCAATGTTTTCATGCCGCCCGACATGAGCTTTTTCGATGAGCTGGCCACGCTCAGGTCATCCAGTTTCTGACGCCAGCGGTAAATCTGGTCGGCAAGGTCCACCTTGGCCGGACATACATTCTGACAGGAATAACACAAAGAACAGGCCGACACATTGTCGAAATAATGCAGCGGAGCTTTCAGCATACCCAGATTGATGCCGATCGGTCCCGGAATGAAATACGTGTATGAATAGCCTCCGCTCCGGCGATATACCGGACACGTGTTCATGCAGGCGCCGCACCGCAGACAGTTCAAGGTCTTCACGTGCTCCTTGTCGGCCAGAATCTTGCTCCGCCCGTTGTCCACGATGATGATGTGCAGCTCGCCTCCATGACGGGGTTTGCGGTAGTGCGAAGTATAGGTGGTGACAGGCTGCCCCGTACCCGAACGGGCCAGCAGACGGGTGAACACTCCCAGCGACTCACGGTCGGGCACAATCTTTTCCATACCGAAAGCCGTAATCTGAAGCTTGGGCTGGGACGTTCCCATATCGGCGTTTCCTTCGTTGGTGCAGACCACACACTCGCCTGTAGAAGCTACCGCAAAGTTGGCTCCCGTCATTGCCGCCTCGGCCTCGATGAATTTCCGGCGCAGGTTCTTGCGTGCGGCATGCGTCAGATACGTCTGGTCGTTGTTGCCCGGTTCCGTGCCCATTTCCTTCACGAACAGTTCACCGATCTCTTCTTTCTTGATATGGATGGCCGGCATCACGATATGGCTCGGTCTCTTGTGCATCAGCTGGAGAATACGCTCGCCCAAGTCGCTTTCCACCACCTCCACGCCTTTCTCTTCCAGAAACTCGTTCAGTCCGCACTCTTCCGCCAGCATGGATTTGCTCTTGATAAAATGCTTCACACCGTGGGCGTGCAGGATATTGTAGACAATCGAGCAATATTCATCCGCATCTTTCGCCCAATATACCTGTGCGCCGTTGGCCAGCGCGTTTTTTTCAAACTCCTGAAGCAACAGGTCCAGATGGCTGTTGCTGTACATCTTGATGGCGCTCGCCATGTCACGCAGACGTTCCCATTCGGGAAGCTGGCGGCTCATATTGTCACGCTTGGCGCGCACCATCCACAAGGTCTGGTCGTGCCATTTCGTCATTTCCTTGTCCTGAAGGAATTTCCCGGCGTTATTGGAATGTTTCGTACTCATAGGCCTGAAGCTAATATTTCAACGATATGGATTGTCTTTATCGGGAGATGCTCGCGGCTGATGATGCCGTTCTGATGCATCAGACAGGAGCTGTCGGCCCCCACGATGTATTCCGCTCCCGTATCAATGTGGCGCTGCACCTTGTCGCGTCCCATCTGTCCCGACACGGCGTGTTCTTCCACGGCAAACATGCCGCCGAACCCGCAGCACTCGTCCGGCCGTTCCGGTTCCACCACCTCAATTCCATCGACCAGCGAAAGCAGGTCACGCAATTTGTTGTAATAAGGGACATTCAGTTCGCTGGGCGACGACAGATGCATCAGGCGCACGCCATGACAACTGTTCTGGATACTGACCTTGTGAGGGAACGAAGCGCGAAGCGAGGTCGGCTTCACCACATCGTGGATGAACTCACAGATATCATAGATCTTCTCTTCCGTGGCGCAACGGTGGCTTTCTTTTGCCAGCAGATTTCCGTAATGGTCGCGCACGAATACCACACAACTGGCCGAAGGCCCCACCACATAGTCATATTGCTCGAAAAGGCGGTCAAAACGTTTTGCCAGACCGGTGGCCTCAGTCTCAAACCCCGCATTCGCCATGGGCTGTCCGCAACAGGTCTGGTCCAGCGGATAGTCCACATCCACTCCCAGACTCTTCAGAAGCTTGTAGGAAGCCACTCCTACCTGCGGATACACGGCATTGATGTAACACGGGATAAACAATCCTACTTTCATTGTCAATTAAGTTATTTGTTTCTCGAACAAAATTACACCTATTTCCCGAATATGAAAATATTTTCATCAATTAAGTGAAATTCCAGGTGGCAGAATATGTTTTCCGCGGTAAAATCCATATGGGTCTCTCCAATGCGCTCCTGCCCCACGAATCGCTTCGCAGGGCAGGCTCAACTAATAACTAACTTTTCTACTTTTGTGGTTTACGTAATATCATATGACTAACACTGCAAAGGTAAGCCGTTTCAGGAATCCGGGCAATACCTACTTGTTGGTATTTTAGAAATGTTCCAAATAACGGCATCATTACAGATTCATCTTCACTTCGCCCAGTTCCACCAGCTTGTTTACGATGGCGTAGATCGTGAGTCCGGCCGCCGAATGGATCTGCAGTTTGCGTGTGATGTTCCGCCGGTGGGTAATGACCGTATGCACGGAGATGAACAGCTTCTCGGCTATTTCCTTGTTGGTCATTCCGCGGACCACACAGCCCACAATTTCCTTCTCGCGCTGGCTCAGCGAATTGGCATCCCCCTCTTCATCATCGGTCACATTCATCAGCACCGAAATCTTACGGGTCAGCGAATCCACATCGTCAAACAAGTCCACCGACTCGTCATATTCCTTCAGCTGGCTGGAGTCCACCACCGTATATATCAGCGAGACATACTTCATGTCCGCATGCGGATATTTCTCCTTGAAGCTGCCAAGGTTGAACCATCCCCCGAATTGCGGATTCACGATCAATATATCCGGCTGGTGCGCCTCCATACAATGCCGGAGTCCTTCTTCCGAGGAAATTTCTACCGGCTGCACGTTCAAATCTCCCAACCTCCTTAAAATGGCGGCCAGTCCTCCGCGCACAATGGCCGATGTCTCGGCCACCGCTATATGTATGATATCTTCCGATTTCATTTCACCTCCTTTTCCAGTTCCATAATGGCAGGCACGAACAAATAATCCTCCACCCGGTTATGCGAGTCCAGATCCTCCTCACAGCTGAAAATGTCGAACAACGTAGCGTTCAGCAGCCGGTTGTCGGCATCTCCCGGATAATATTTGATGATGATATTCTTCAATTCTGTCAGTTTCGCATTGATCTGGTCATGATTGCGGGCAAACACGCTGATATTATATCCGTCCGACCGCTCTCCTCTCAGCAGCTTGTCGGCATACACAAACACTTTCTCGTTCTCATACTCCATGTGCTTGCGCACCTCGTGCACATACGCGTCGAAAAACTTGATGATCAGAAAGGCCACCTCGTCCTCCCGTGAGCAGTCAATCGCTTCTATGAGCTTGCGGCGGATGGTAGGCAGCTGAAAGTCCAGAAAATAATGGTGGGCACGCTTCAGGTAGTCCATCAGTGCCGGAACCGAAAGTCCCTTGGGATGATCCTGGATACGGTTTCCTTCCTCACCCAGAAAATTGACGACAATCAGAAACGTGTCGCAATCCACATGGTTCATCTCGCAGACTTCCTTCACGGTCTTGTCACCAAACCCCAGTGCCACACCGAAACGGCTCAACACCTGCAACAGCGCGTAGTTGTCGCAAATCAAGTCGCTCATCTTGTCGGTGGGCTTATAAGTCCGAACTCCGTTATTACACATAAATAAAGGTTTCATAATTTTCCAATGCAAAATAAGACAATCCGTACAACGCTTACAATCACCATTTGTTGGTATTTGAATACGGACAAAGATACGCATTCCGGTACAATAAAGCCGACAATCCGGCCGGCATTTTCCGTTTTCACCACAGATTGCAGGGCTTGTCTTTGCGGAACAACCGATTTTGCCTGAACCAATCCGTGGAATATGTGCATGGAGTGAATCGCATATCAAAAAAACAAAAAGAGACAGGCTTTTTCAGAAAAAAGACTAACTTTGCCCATAATAAACCAATAAACAAGCTCAACATGTACACCATACAGACCAATCCTTCGGGAACACGAAGCATGGAAATTTCGGAAAAACATCTGGAAACCATTGAGAAATACTCCCTGTTCCAACAGCTTATCGACAGCAATGGAATCATCGACGAGTCGGTGCTCGACAAGCTGAAGCTGAATGTCCGCTCGCTCATCGCCTCGATGGAAGAAAACAGCAAGGACCTGCTCGACCTCTGCATCGACGTGATCTATCACAACAACATGAAGGCTTTCGGGCTTCATCAGCTCATCCTGCTCTACATCAAATGGGAAAAGGAGAAAGAAGAGAAAGAAACGGCAGAAGGGGAAGAATCTAACGGATAACGCGCTTTGAAAGAACATCAGCTTACCGACTGGTTGCCTACGACCAAGAAAGAAGTGGAGCTGAGGGGATGGGACCGGCTGGATGTCATTCTCTTCAGCGGAGACGCGTATGTGGACCATCCGTCATTCGGAGCGGCGGTCGTCGGACGCACTCTGGAGGCGATGGGACTGCGGGTGGCCATTGTGCCCCAGCCGAACTGGCGCGACGATTTGCGTGACTTCAAGAAGCTGGGACGTCCCCGTCTGTTCTTCGGCATCTCGGCAGGATGCATGGACAGCATGGTCAACAAATACACGGCCAACAAGCGTCTGCGCAGCGAAGATGCCTATACACCCGACGGACGGCACGACATGCGTCCGGAATATCCGAGCATTGTCTATGCGAATATCCTGAGAAAACTGTATCCCGACACGCCGATTGTGTTGGGAGGCATCGAGGCGTCTCTCCGCCGTCTGACACACTACGATTATTGGGAGGACCGGGTACGTCCGTCCATTCTGACAGAATCAGAGGCGGACCTGCTGATTTACGGAATGGGCGAGAAACCGATTGCGGACTTGTGCGGCCACCTCATCGGGACAGTGGGAAAAGACGGTGAGGCACACGCCGGCCATTTGCCGCATGATGTCCTCCAGACGGCCTATCTCGTAGGAAAGGAAGAAACGGAGGCATTGCCCCCTAATCCCAATGGAGAAGGCGACCTGACACTGTTCTCACACGAAGAATGCCTGAAGGACAAGAGGAAGCAAGCCCAAAACTTCCGCCATATCGAAGAAGAATCCAACCGCTATGCCGCTGCACGTATCCTGCAGCATACAGGAAACCGGATGGTGGTGGTGAACCCTCCTTATCCGCCGATGACACAGGAAGAGCTGGACCGCTCGTTCGACCTGCCTTATACACGTCTGCCTCATCCGAAATACAAGGGAAAACGGATTCCGGCCTACGACATGATCAAATTCTCGGTCAACATACACCGCGGATGTTTCGGAGGCTGCGCGTTCTGCACCATTTCTGCCCATCAGGGAAAATTCATCGTCAGCCGGAGCAAGGAAAGCATCCTGAAAGAGGTAAAGGCCATCACCGGGATGCCCGACTTCAAGGGTTATCTGAGCGATTTGGGAGGGCCGTCGGCCAACATGTACCGCATGGGAGGGAAGGACGAGACGCTTTGCCGCAAATGCAGACGTCCGTCGTGTGTCCATCCGAAAATCTGTCCGAACCTGAACACGGACCACCGTCCGCTGCTCGACATCTACCACGCCGTAGACGCATTGCCGGGCATCAAGAAAAGCTTCATCGGAAGCGGTGTGCGCTACGACTTGCTGCTGCACAAGAGCAAGGATGCGGCCACCGACCGCAGTACGGCCGAATACACACGCGAGCTGATAGTGCGCCACGTGAGCGGACGGCTGAAAGTGGCGCCGGAACACACGAGCGACAAAGTGCTTTATCTGATGCGGAAACCTTCGTTTGAGCTATTCTACGAATTCAAGCGGATTTTCGACAAGCTGAACCGGGAACTGAACCTGCGCCAGCAGCTCATCCCTTACTTCATCAGCAGTCATCCGGGCTGTACGGAAGAGGACATGGCGGAACTGGCGGTCATCACCAAGAGGCTGGATTTCCATCTGGAACAGGTGCAGGATTTTACACCTACTCCGATGACGGTGGCCACCGAAGCCTGGTATACAGGCATCCATCCCTACACATTGGAACCGGTGTTCTCCGCCAAGACACAGAAAGAGAAACTGGCGCAGCGCATGTTCTTCTTCTGGTACAAACCTGAAGAACGGCACGCCATCATCAATGAATTAAGAAAGATCGGCCGGAGCGACCTGATTCCGAAGCTCTACGGAAAATAATCCCTGACGGAATATAAAGGAAAGTGTGTCATAATTAGGACATAAAACACGGAGACACAAAGGCACGGAGAGAACATCTTTATAAATCAATGAAATAAAGGCTCTGTGTCTCCGGGTCTCCGTGTTCCGAATCATTTATCTTATCCGGAACTGTACAGGAATCGTATATCTGCAACGCACCGGCTTCCCGTTCTGCTTGCCGGGAGTCCATTTCGGCATCAATTTCAACACGCGCACCGCTTCTGCATCCAACTCCTCAGAAACTCCACGGATCACCCTGATGTTGCTCACCGAGCCGTCTTTCTCTACCACATACTGTGCGATGACACGGCCCTGAATACCTTGCTCCTGCGCGGATTTCGGATACTGCAAATTCTTCGTTATGAACTCCATCAGTTTGGACACACCTCCGGGGAATTGAGGCATTTCCTCCACCACATTATAGATGGTATCTTCCACCAGAGGTACCGCCACAGGCTGGTCCACGGAATCCGGAACCGACACCGGCTGTTCCTTCACACTTTCGTCGGCCTGCTTCTTTTCCGACGTACACGACATGTTTCCCAGCATGAGTAGAGCGAATGCCGGAAACGCGAACAGCGCATATTTAAGATACCCTGTCCGATTTGTTCTTCTTTTGTTCATCATAATGATACGTTTTTTAAGATTGGAAAGATTGAACGAATTGATCAGCCCGGCCTTTCCGTTCTGGCAGGCCAGTGCCACAAGATGATATTGGTAACCGCGAGGATTGAAACCCGACCGGATGACACTCCGGTCGGCCAGGTATTCCAGATTCTCGCGCGTCTCACGCTTCATGAGCCATGCGAAAGGATTCCACCAGCACACCACGGTAAGCAGCTCCATCAGAACCACATCGACCGAATGCCACTGGCGCACATGCGCCGTCTCGTGTGCCAGCACTTCCGCCTCCTCGTCCGGCTTCACAGACCCGCGATGGACGAATATCCACCCGAAAAACGAAAACGGTCCCGACGGATCAGGCAGAAGTCTCACCCTTCTTCCTCGCATGACTCCGGAAGGGGAGACACGGAGCAGACGGAGCACACTGACCCATCTTGCCCCCATGCGCACCGCCATCACCGCCACACCTGCATAGTAGAGCATCGCAAGCAGGAAGCCGGCGGACAAAGGATGCGGAGCGGACGGACCACGGGTGCCGACTGTCACCTCGGGCATAAGGAACGTGGTGACATATTCCGTCACGGGCGATTCGGTCATGCTGAAACTGGACCATTCCATCCCGACAAAAGGCAACACGAACGAAGCCGCCACAAACGACAGCAGCGCGACACGCCGCCCCACAAAGAAAGTGTCGCGGACACACAAAAGCCGATAGAACGCGTAGAAAAGCACGATTCCGAGGTTCGCCTCCAGAAAATAAACCTGTCCGGGTGTCATCATAAAGCTAAAATTTAGTCTTGTTTTCCTTTTTCTATCAAATCAATGATATCCTTCAGATCGGAAGCGGATATCTTGTTCTCCCTGGCAAAATAAGAAACCATCTCCTTGTAGGAGTCCGCAAAATAGTTTCTCACAAGATTGCCCACCGAATTTTTCTTGTACTCGTTCTGCGGCACCATCGGAGTGTACTGATAGGTGTTGCCAAAGCGTTTCGCCTCCACATAGCCTTTCCGCTTCAGATTCTGTATCACGGAAGCCACCGTAGTGTAAGGGGGGCGCGGCTCAGGATATTGCTCCACCACATCCTTCACAAAACAAGCTCCCAGCTTCCATATATACAGCATCGTCTGTTCTTCCTGTAATGTTAGTTTTTCCATTTGTATATAAGATTATTACGAGTTTTTCGCAAAATTACGAATATTTCGTAATAAAACAAATGCCACCATGTTAAGAATTATTAACGAGGTGTGCACGCCGCCTTTCCGCACATATTTTCAGAAAAACAGGCTATATCTTTAAACATTCTTTAAATCAACAGGAAACAATTTTCCCGAGGGTTTTCTTATCTTTGAAAAAGTCAATCATTAAAATCAAAGCACTTATGGAAACATCTCTCTTCTGGATAGTACCGGTGTCATCGCTGCTGGCGCTGGTACTTGCCTTGTATTTCTACAGGCAGATGAAAACTGAAAGCGAAGGCACACCGGACATGGAACGTATCGCACTGCACGTGCGCACGGGGGCCATGTCGTATCTGAAACAACAATATAAAGTGGTGACACTGGTATTCATCGGCCTTGTCATCTTTTTCGCCATCATGGCCTACGGATTCAACCTGCAGAACCATTGGGTGCCGGTGGCTTTCCTGACGGGAGGATTCTTCTCCGGGCTTTCCGGCTATCTGGGAATGAAAACCGCCACATACGCTTCGGCACGGACCGCCAACGCCGCACGAAAATCGCTCAACAGGGGATTGCGTATCGCTTTCCGGAGCGGGGCGGTGATGGGGCTGGTGGTGGTCGGCCTCGGACTGCTGGACATCTCTTTCTGGTACCTGCTTCTGGAATGGTGCATCCCGGAGGATGTGCTGAACCCTACCTCGAAGCTTTGTGTCATCACTACCACCATGCTGACGTTCGGAATGGGAGCGTCCACTCAGGCCCTGTTCGCCCGTGTGGGCGGAGGCATCTACACGAAAGCGGCTGACGTGGGGGCCGATCTCGTGGGAAAAGTAGAGGCAGGCATTCCGGAAGATGACCCTCGCAATCCCGCCACAATTGCCGACAATGTGGGGGACAACGTGGGGGATGTAGCCGGAATGGGGGCTGACCTTTATGAGTCTTATTGCGGTTCCATCTTGGCCACCGCCGCATTGGGAGCCGCCGCGTTCATCGGCACGGGTGACACCGCCATGCAGTTCAAGGCGGTCATCGCGCCGATGCTGATTGCGGCCGTGGGCATCATCCTGTCCATCCTCGGCATCTTTGCCGTACAGACGAAGGAAAACGCGGACATGAAAGATCTGCTCAAGTCCCTCTCGTTCGGCACGAATCTCAGCTCGGTTCTGATTGTGTTCGCCACGTTCCTGATCATGTGGATGCTGGAAATCGACAACTGGGTGAACATCTCCATTTCGGTAGTGGTGGGACTGGCAGTGGGTGTCGTCATCGGACGCTCCACCGAATACTATACATCCCAGTCGTACAAGCCGACACAGAAGCTTTCGGAAAGCGGAAAGACAGGTCCGGCCACGGTCATCATTTCCGGAATCGGACTGGGAATGATTTCAACCACCATTCCGGTCATTGCCGTAGTGGTGGGCATCATCCTTTCTTATTGGTTCGCGGCCGGTTTTGACTTCACGAACATCAGCATGGGACTTTACGGTATTGGAATCGCGGCCGTGGGCATGCTTTCCACATTGGGCATCACCCTCGCCACCGACGCTTACGGACCGATTGCCGACAATGCGGGAGGAAATGCGGAGATGAGCGGTCTGGGCGAGGAGGTGCGCAGACGCACCGATGCGCTTGACTCGTTGGGCAACACGACCGCCGCCACCGGAAAAGGATTCGCCATCGGTTCGGCCGCACTTACGGGACTCTCTTTGCTGGCTTCTTACATTGAGGAAATCCGCATCGGACTCGACCGTATCGGAACGGCCATGCTGGAACTTCCGAACGGCATCGAGGTGGACATACACAAAGCCAGCTTCACCGACTTCATGATCTACTATGACGTGACACTGATGAACCCGAAAGTGATTTCAGGCATGTTTGTAGGGAGCATGATGGCTTTCCTGTTCTGCGGACTGACCATGAACGCGGTGGGGCGTGCCGCCTCACGCATGGTGGAGGAAGTGCGCCGCCAGTTCCGTGAGATAAAGGGTATTCTGGAAGGAAAGGCCGAACCCGACTATGCCCGCTGCGTGCAGATTTCGACGAAAGGGGCACAGCATGAGATGGTATTCCCCTCATTGCTTGCCATCATCGCCCCCGTAGCCACCGGACTGGTTTTCGGAGTGCCGGGAGTCATCGGACTGCTTATCGGTGGATTGTCGGCAGGATTCGTGCTGGCCATCTTCATGGCAAACGCGGGAGGCGCGTGGGACAATGCGAAGAAATACGTGGAGGAAGGCAATTTCGGAGGTAAGGGAAGCGAGGTGCACCGTGCCACCGTGGTGGGCGACACCGTGGGCGACCCGTTCAAGGACACTTCCGGTCCGAGTCTCAACATCCTTGTCAAGCTGATGAGCATGGTGGCCATCGTCATGGCGGGACTCACCGTCTCGTGGAGTCTCTTTTGAGGAATGGCCTACTGATGTCCAACCAGTCAACCTGGTCAGGAATAATTGCATGAACTGACAACGAAATTCAGTACATTTCAACCTGAAAAAAACGCCTTGACGTTTTGACCAAAACGTCAAGGCGTTTTAAGGAAAACGTAAGGGCGTTTCGGATAAAACGTCTAGACGTTTTCCACTACTGTCAATTTATCGTTGTTCGTCCGTCTCCAGTCGTCCGGTCGCCTTTAGATATTCCGTTTCATAAATCTTGTATTGTGTCTGAGCCTCAATCAGATTGCTCTGCGCCTGCTGCCATTGCGACTGCGCGTCCAGCAAGTCGGTCAGCGTACACATGGCGTTCTGGTAACGGTTCTGCATCACGCGCAGGTTCTCGTCCGCCTGACGGGAAGCCAGCTCCGCGGTTTCCACCATGCGGTATCCGTCTGTCACATTCTGTACGGCCTGGCGCGCCTCGATGCTCAACAGGCGGCGGTTCTTCTGGAGGTCCAGACGGGCATTCTCAAGGTCAAGTTTCGCCTTCCGGACTTTCTTCAGCCCTTCACCCCAATGAAACAGAGGAATGCTGACGGAAGCCATTACCAGTCCCAATCCATCATCAAACTTCTGTGTGAACGGAATCGCTGTACCGTTTGCATCGTAGTTCATTCCCTTAAGTTTGATATTCCCATAATACAGATACCCGGCCGACAAACCGATCTGCGGAAGAATATCCCCACGCGTCACTTTCACCTGCTGTTCGCCCGCCTCAACCTGTTTCTCCAGCAAAGCCAGTTCGGGACGCGCGGCGATGCTCTCGTCCATTTTCCGCGGGGCTGAGACTGCGATGGCCGTATCAAGAGGTACAAACTCCGTATCGAGCGGCTGTCCCAGCACATTGCACAAGGCAAGCCGGCAAAGGTTCAGCCCGTTCTTCGCCTTCTGATACTGATAATGAATCTCGCTCCGCTTGGTCTTGATGCGGAGCAGGTCGTTCTCTACTCCCATTCCGGCGGAAAGGGCCACTTCCACCTGCCGGAACACCGTGTCCATCTGTGCCTTGTAGCTGTCGAGCATCCGCACCTTCCTGCCCACGGCAATATACGTCCAATAGGCCTTGTCGGCATCCGCTATCACCTGCATACGGGTTTTCCTGCGGTTTTCTTCGGCGACTTCCTTTCCGATCCTTGCCAGTCTGTTTCCCGCCATGATTTTCCCTCCGGCATACAAAGGCTGTACCAGACTGATTCCGGCCATATACATGCCCCTCATCTGCAGTTCCATGCCCATCATGTCCAGATTGTTCATATAGGTGCCTGTAGCCGTCGCATCGAGTTTGGGCAGATAGGCACTGAAAGCGATTTCCTTGTCCAGTTCTGCCTGAATGGACGCATTGTCCGCACGTTGCAGGTCTTCGTCATGTGCCAGCGCCATTTCCCGGCACTTCTGCAAAGAAAGTTCAAGAGGCTCCTGGGCCTTTGTCGCCACACAGAAAGCGGCGGCAAACAATATCATCAGTTTCTTCATATCCATCTAAGATTTAATGTCCAACTATTTTTTCCTGATGCGGAACAAAGCCGTATAGAACAGCGGCAACAATATCAGCGTGATGATCGTACCTATGGTAAGTCCGCCCATGATGGTGACGGCCATGGAGCCATACATCGGGTCGGACACAAGCGGGATCATGCCGACAATGGTGGTCAGCGAGGCCATCAGCACCGGACGCACACGCGAGACCGTAGCCTCGACCACCGAGTCATACGGGTCGCGGTGTTCCTCAATCTGCAGACGGTTGATCTCATCGACCAGCACAATCGCGTTTTTCACCATCATGCCGATCAGTCCCATCATACCGATAATCGCCATGAACGTGAACGGCTGGCGGAACAGAAGCAGGGACGGTGTGATTCCGCAGAACACGAAAGGAAAGCAGATCAGTATCAGAATCACTTTCTTCCAGTTGTTGAACAACAGAAGCAGGATACCCAAAATCAGGAAAATGGTGAGCGGCACAAACTTCAGAAGGTTGGAGATGGCATCGTCACGAAGCTCGTCTTCTCCCACCCATCTCATCTGATAACCTTCGGGAAGCTGGATCGCATTGATTTCCTTCTCTATGGATGCCCTGACCTTCGCGGGGGTCCCGGCATACAAGTCCGTGTTGGGGTCACATTCGGCTTCGATGGCACGCCGTCCGTTCACCCTGTACACCACATCTTCCTCCCAGTCCATCCGGACCGGTTCCGACACACTGCTCAAAGGCACACTCCGGAAGAGCCCGTCCTGGATGTCGGCGGCATTCTTGCTTCCCGTCAGGATCCCTTCCATATCCTCGTCCGTAAGCCGCATGTTCATCATGCTCCACACGGGAATGTCATTCAAGTCCATGATCCGGCTTCCGTCCGCATTGCGCACCATCAGATTGACGGTCACCATCCGCTCCCGGTCGGCAAGTACGCCAACCGGCATTCCGTCTGTTGCGGCCAGAAGTGCATTGGCCACATCTCCTCGTTCAATTCCCGACCGGAGCGCGTCGGCACGCACATAATCCACCGCCAGCGACTTCGCGGAAGGCTTCCAGTTGTTCTGCACCGAATAAGGGTCGACATACGGACACCGGCGCATGATGTCTTCCGCCTGACGGCTCAAGTCCCTGAGCACGGCAGGGTCGGGACCCGAGAATTCCACTTCCACCGTATGTGATGTGGCGATGGAGAAATTGTATTTACGCATACGGATATATGCGTCGGGATAGCGTTGCCGCAACTCGTCACGAAGTCCGGGAAGAATTTTCATCACCGTGGCGTAATCCTTGCAGTCTATCATCAGCTCGCCATAACAGTCGCCTCCCGAAGTCATCGGACGTGCCAGGCAATAGTATGCCGGCGCGCTTCCCATACTGGCTGCCACGCGTTCCACTTCCGGTTTCTCCTGAAGCCAGGCGCTGATTTCAAGCAAGTCATGGCGCACACGGTCGGGGCTGGACTGGGACGGCAGATAATATTCCACCACCAGCTGACGGTAGTCAAAGTCCGGAAAGAACAGGTTCTTGACTTTCGTCATGCCCCAAATACATACAAGCAGCACAATCCCGGCAATGCCCAGGGTAAGTTTCCGGTGCCCGACCAGTATGTCAATCGTGCGGCGGACAAAACGATGCACGGGCGAATTCAGCACTTCTTCCTTCTTGCCCGCCTGCTTCCTGTCGCGCAAGGGAAGCCACGACTTGGCACAGACCGGAACCTGTATCAACGCCAATACCCAGCTCGCCAGCAGGCTGACACAAAGCACAAGGAAAAGATCGCGAGCATATTCTCCGGCAGAGTCCGGAGACAGATAAACCGATATGAAAGTTGACGCCGCAATGACGGTCGCCCCCAACAGAGGCAAGGCCGTATTCCGTCCGATACGGTAAAGATACGTCTTCGGTCCATACCCCCTCTGCTTGTCTATCAGAATGCCGTCCATGATGACAATCGCATTGTCCACCAGCATACCCATCGCCACAATGAACGCTCCCAAGGAGATGCGCTGCAAGGTTGTTCCGCAGACCAACAGGATAGGGAAGGATACGGCAATGGTCAGGATCAGTCCGAACCCGATGATGACACCGCTCCGGATTCCCATCGTAAAGACCAGCACAAGAATCACAATCGCCACAGACTCCACCAGATTGACCATGAACGAGCTGATAGCTTCATCCACCTTGTCGGGCTGGAAGAAAATCTTTTCCGTCGCCATTCCTGCCGGCATCGACCTCATCACTTCGTCCAGCTTCGCGTCCACCGCCTTACCCACATCGGGCACGATGGCATCCGCTTCCATCGCGATGCAAACGGCAAGGGCAGGTTTCCCGTTGATGAAGAATCCGTTGCGCTGCGGTTCCGAGAAGGCACGTTCCACCTGTGCCACATCGCCCAGACGCACCTGCTTCCCGTCGAACGTACCTATCAGCAACCGGCGGATATCCTCTTCATCCTTTACGGCTTCTCCCACACGTATATGCAGGCGGTCGCCCCCTGTCTGATAGTCACCGGAATTGACCGTTTTCCCCGCATTCTGCAATGCCATCATGATCTGCGTCGGGAGTACACCGTTACGGGCTATCTTTTCCTTTGAGAGCACAATGTTGATGACTTCATCCCTGTTGCCCACAATGTTGACACGCTTCACCCCCTTTACGTTCATCAGTTCACGCCGCAACATCCGGGCATACTGGTAGAGCTCGGGATACGAATACCCGTCGCCCGTGAAAGCGTAGAAGATGCCGTACACGTCCATCATGTCGTCCACCACCACCGGGTCATAGCATCCTTGGGGAAGACGCGGCTTCAGGTCGTTCACCTTACGTCTCAGCAAGTCGAAATGCTGTTCCAGATCCTCAAGTAGCACCGTCATCCGGAATTCGACCGTCAGCATGGCCATCCCGTTCTTGCATTCACTCTTTATTTTCTTCACGTCCGGAAGATTCCGCAACTCGTCCTCCATCAGTTGGACCACTTCCAGCTCCACCTGATGCGCTCCGGCTCCGGGATAGGGTACGACCACCATCGCCTGCTTCACCGCGACGGCCGGGTCTTCCAGTTTAGGCATCTGGATGAAAGACAAGACTCCCGCCAGAATGACGAACACCGCCAACGACCAGAACAGTGTCGGCCGTTTCATGAAAAACTCCGTTATTTTCATCAGAGCAGTCCTCCCACATTCGTTTTTTTCGGTCCGTCCATCACGCCCACCTTCTCATTCTCCTGAAGCACGTTCACTCCGGCTCTGACCACCTGCTCGTCTCCCTTCAGTCCGGAAGAAATGACAGCCTGGCCCTTTCCGTCCATCCCCTGAAGACTGACCCGTACCTTATGCACCGTGGAGTCACCGGCCACTGTCCATACATACACCTCATCCTTCTCTCTGACCACCGCATGGACAGGTAAGGTAAACACTCCCGCTTCTTCGTCCGATACCATCCGGATGCCGATTTCCGCATTCATGCCAGGCGTAAACTTGTCCGTCACCGGACTTCCGAAAGCCAGACACATCCGGTAGAGCTGCGTTCCGTCTGCTTTCGGAGTGATACTGAGAAGCTTCATCGCCACCGTATCTTTCCCTTGGCCGGGATAGCAGAAAATTCCGTCAATCCTGTCCCTTTGCCGGTATAATTCCACCGGGATGTCCAACTCTACTTCCAGACGGTCCATGTCCAGCAAAGTCACGACAGGAGTGCCTGCATCCACCATCTCCGCCGGTTCAAAGTTCACACTCTGGATATATCCCGATACCGGCGCATGAAGCCGTGTATAGTCCAGTTTGTTGCGGTTCACCTGCAACTGCACCTTGAGTTGTCTCAGTCTCGCCACGGCCTTCTCGTAGTCATTGGCCGAGATGCTCTTGGCCTCGTAAAGCAGCTTCATCCGCTCCACCTCCTGTTCCAGCTGGTCGGCCTGCACCTGCAGTGCCTCCACGCCCAGCCGATAGTCGGCATCGTCGAGAACGGCTACCAGCTGGCCTTCACCCACACGGTCGCCCTCTTTCACATAGACCTGTCTTATCTGTCCGGGAGTCTTGAACCCCAGACTGATCTCACGCATTTCCTTCACTGTTCCGGAAAACGACCTCACCGTTTCCGTGCCTGAAGGCAACGGTCGCACGCACATCACATGATGTACGGTCCTTTTTCCCGGCTTGTCGCCGCTACATCCGGCAAACAGACCGGCGGCGAGCATCATACCCAATACGATATAGCTTTTCATGAATATATTTTTTAATCTTTACAAATATCTGACTTTAAATCATGATTTTCACGAGCCAAAGCACGGGAAAAACACTCAAAAGGACGGATTTTCTCTCAAATAAGCCTTATTGACGGATTAAATCGCTCTAAAAGGTGTATATTTGTCGTGCATATAAAGGCGACAGACCCATGAGAAAACACATTCCACAGACATTCAACAAACTGGAGATGATGATGCTCCCCATCTCGGAACAGACTCTGACATTCGAGGACGAACTGATGCTGACGGACAATTTCAACTCTCCACCCATCGAAGAAAAGGAAATAACCAGATTCATCCACAATGCCTATCCGTTCAAGGTGATGTTCAACATGATACAGATATGCACGAAAGGATACATGCGCATCCGATATAACCTGCAGGAATACGTGATCAGGGAAAACACGGTGGCCATCATCCTTCCCAACTCCATCGGCGAATGTGTGGAAATCAGCAAGGACTTCCAGATGGCATTCATCACCTACAAAGAGGACAATTATCTGAACGGACACGACTCCGCATATCCGGCAGAATTCCGCAACAGACTTACCAGCCAGGCCGTCGCCTGCCTGCCGGACGGGAAAATGGAGGAACTGCTGACTCTTTACCGCATGATGCGGAAAAGGGTACGGGAGCCCCACACGGAGTTCACACGCGAAGCGCTGAAGGGGTTCATGCAGGTGATGCTGGCCGAATGCTATCAGGAACTTTCGGACACGCTGGAAATAAAGGAAAGCAATTACAGGAAAAACAGGCAGAAATACCTTTTCGACAAGTTTCTGACACTGGTACAAAAAAATTATACCAGGGAAAGGAGTGTCACATTCTATGCGGACTTGATGTGTCTGACACCCAAATATCTGTCGCAAGCCATCTTCCAGGCCAGCGGGCGACATGCCGGAGAATGGATCAAGGAATATGTGATTCTGGATGCCAAAACGCTGCTGAAGAACGGGAGATATACCGTCCAGCAGGTAAGCGACTTGCTGAATTTTGCCAACGCCTCTTTTTTCGGAAAATATTTCAAGGCCGCTACCGGATACTCGCCGAAAAAATACCAACTGTCAGTGTAGGGGTGTGTCGTAGCGCTTTTTCTGGGCGCACGGAGCAATGACCTGCGGAATTTGAATGAACGGCCGTGACGTAAGGATGAAAAAATATCCTTTGCGGAGGATGTACATTCCAAAAAAATTATATTTTTGCAATAAGACAATGTCTGGATTGAACGCCGGGATGTGGAAGGCGTGCTGACGGATGGTCCCTCCGCTCAATCCCCATTTATTTTGTACACATATTAATACCGATTCACTATGAACGAGCACTATGTAATCAATCTGGGACGCCAGTTGGGAAGTGGCGGAAAGGAAATAGGAGAAAAACTGGCCAAGAGACTGGGCATCTCTTTCTACGACAAGGAACTGATCAACCTCGCTTCCGAAGAAAGCGGGCTCTGCAAGGAATTCTTTGAGAAAGCCGATGAAAAAGCTTCACAAACCATATTGGGAGGACTTTTTGGTACACGGTTCCCCTTCATCACGGAAGGTGCCTATCCGTATAACTCATACTTGAGCAATGACTCTTTGTTCAAGATCCAGAGTGACGTGATCCGCAAACTGGCCGCTGAGAAATCATGCCTGTTTGTGGGGCGGTGTGCGGACTATATCCTGCGCGAGCATCCGCGTTGCGCGAACGTGTTTGTATCCGCATCTCCCGAAGCACGTATCGGGAGGCTGATGAAACTGCACAATATTACAGCCGACGAGGCCGAAGAACTGATGGAGAAAGCTGACAAGAAACGTTCGTCGTACTACAACTACTACAGTTACAAGACGTGGGGAGCGGCCGCCACCTATCATCTCTGTATCGACTCATCGGTGCTGGGCATTGACGGAACAGTGGATTTCATCCAGCAGTTCGTCACGATGAAACTGAAGCTGTAAGAGGTTCTGAAAAAGAAAAAGAGAAGAGTATGTCAACTGTTTGGCATACTCTTCTCTTTTTTCAAGATACCCGGAACCGGGGGTTACAGCGGCATGTTGCCGTGTTTCTTCGGTGGATTGCTCTGGCTCTTGTTCTGAGTCATCTCCAGTGCCTGGATCAGCTTGAAGCGGGTATCCTTCGGAAGGATGATCTCATCGATATAGCCTTGCTCGGCCGCACGATACGGATTGGAGAACTTTTCCTTATAGTCTTCGATGGCCTGTGCCTTTTCTTCTGGAGTAGCCTTGCGGTAGAGAATGTTCACCGCTCCGTCAGCTCCCATCACCGCGATTTCGGCGGTAGGATAAGAGAAGTTCACATCAGCGCCGATCGGTTTGCTGTTCATCACGATATAGGCACCTCCATAGGCCTTGCGGGTGATGACCGTAATCTTGGGCACGGTGGCTTCGGCATACGCATACACGATTTTTGCCCCGTGACGGATGATTCCGTTGTGTTCCTGGGTGCATCCCGGAAGGAATCCCGGCACATCCTCAAACGTGATGATAGGAATGTTGAAGCAGTCGCAGAAACGGATGAAGCGTGACGCCTTGTCAGACGCGTCGATGTCGAGCACTCCGGCCAGATAAGCGGGCTGGTTGGCCACAATACCAACCGAACGGCCTCCCAGACGTGCGAAGCCTACCACGATATTCTTGGCGAAATGTGACATCACCTCAAAGAAATACTGGTTGTCGACCACCGGTTCGATGATGTTCTTGATGTCATACGGCATGTTGGGGTCATCGGGAATCACCGACATGAGCGCCTCGTCGGCCCGGCGGATGTCATCCGTACAGGGAACGGTCGGAGCGTCCTCCATATTGTTTGAAGGCAAGAAACTCAGCAGCTCACGGATGCTCATCAGGGTCTCTTCTTCCGTGTCGCACAGGAAATGGGTGACACCGCTCTTGCTGCTGTGTGTATAGGCTCCCCCCAGTTCTTCCTTGTCCACTTCTTCATGAGTCACCGCCTTCACCACATCCGGTCCGGTAATGAACATGTGGCTCTTCTCCTTCACCATGAAGATGAAGTCGGTCAGTGCCGGCGAGTAGCATGCGCCACCCGCACATGGTCCGAGAATGGCTGAAATCTGTGGGATAACCCCTGAGGCGATAGTGTTCTGATAGAAGATGGAAGCGTATCCCGAGATGCTGCCTACACCTTCCTGAATGCGCGCACCGCCCGAGTCGTTCAGCGCGATGACCGGAGCGCCGTTCTTCAGCGCCAGCTCCTGCACCTTCACGATTTTTTTCGCGCCGGTCGCGCTCAGCGTACCTCCATACACAGTGAAGTCGTATGCATAGACATACACCAGACGTCCGTCAACCTTTCCATATCCGCAGACGATGCCGTCGCCCGGAATATGCTTCTTGTCCATTCCGAAGTCCGTGCAATGATGAACCACGAACTTGTCGATTTCATTGAACGTGCCCTTGTCAAGCAGCATGTCAATGCGCTCGCGTGCCGTCATGTGGCCGTTGGCGTGCTGTTTTTCCACGCGATCCACACCGCCTCCCTGTGAAGCCAGCTTGTCCAGCTCCTCAAATTTCTTGTATTGCTCTTCTGCTGTCATAATCATTCTTCGTCTTTATTTATCACATCCAGCGTCATGATGACCTGGTTGCTGTTTACTGAATCACCTTCGTTCACCAGAATCTCCTTCACCACACAAGGACTGTTCACCTTGTAGTTGCTCTGCATCTTCATTGCCTCGATGACGGCCACGATATCGCCGGCTTCCAGATGGTCGCCCACCTTCACCGGTATCTTCACGACCTTACCCGGCATCGGCGAGACAATCTTGTCCTGCTGCTTCTCGTCGCCGCCTTTGCGCATGCGCAGATACTTGGCCTGTGAGTCGATGATGTCGATGTTGTATGACTGATAGTGTGCGTTCACCGTATAGCTCTTGCCGCCTTCCTTACGGATAAGTTCGGCATTGTATGACTTTCCGTTGTGGAGAATCGAGCAGCTTCCGTTTTCCGCCATCACGATGTCCACGTCATACGGGACCCCGTCGACGGTGAGCTGCACCTTGTTGCCTTCCTTGCTGACCAACGTCACATCGGCCACTCTGTCACCAATATGTATTTCCATAATTTCCTGTTTTTAGATTCTCAATACACCTTTCTTCAGACCGAATTCACGCCAGCGGCTGATCGGACGGTTATCTGAAGAAGCGGTCTTGTTTTCTTCCAGATTCATCAGATAGTCGATGTAGGCGGCAATCATCGCAATGTTCTCGGTGTCCTCTTCCTTGCGTCCCGCCCACTGGCGCAACATGTCCTGATGCTTCGGGATGAACAGCGTGTTGTAATGTCCCTCCACGAAATCGGGCACGTTCATGATGTGGCGCAGATAACCGATGTTGGTCTTCAGACCCGTAATCTTGTATTCGTAAAGCACGCGGCGCATACGTTCGATGGCGAACTGGCGGGTGGTGGCCCACACGATCAGCTTACCGATCATCGGGTCGTAATAGATAGGAATCTCATAGCTCTCGTACACGTAGCTGTCGATGCGCACACCGATACCGTTCGGCTCAATCAGCTGGCGGATGACACCCGGCGAAGGCATGAAGTTGTTTTCGGAATCCTCCGCGCAGATACGGCATTCAATGGCATGTCCGCGCTGCTTCAGCTCTTCCTGCTTCAGATGGAGAGGTTCGTTGTTGGCGATGCGGAGCTGTTCCTTCACCAGGTCTACGCCCAGCACTTCTTCCGTGATGGGATGTTCCACCTGCAGGCGGGTATTCATTTCAAGGAAATAGAAATTGCGGTGTTTGTCGACCAGGAACTCGATGGTGCCGGCACCCTTATAATTGACGGCCTTCGCCGCAGCCACAGCCGCGGCCCCCATCTTCTGGCGCAGTTCGGGAGTCATAAAGGGAGAAGGGGTCTCTTCCACGATTTTCTGGTTACGGCGCTGGATGGAACATTCGCGCTCGAACAGATGGATGGCGTTGCCATAGTGGTCGCCCAGAATCTGGAATTCGATGTGATGCGGTTCCTCCACAAATTTTTCCAGATAGACCGTATCGTCACCGAACGACGACATGGACTCCGAGCGTGCGGTATTGTAAGCCTCTTCCACTTCGTCTTCATTGTGGATCAGACGCATACCTTTTCCGCCACCACCCATGGAGGCCTTCAGCATCACCGGATAGCCGATCTGGTTGCAGATTTCCTTTGCTTCCTCCACGCTTTTCAGCGGCTCTTCCGTGCCCGGCACCACCGGTACTCCGGCCGCAATCATATGCTTGCGTGCGGAAATCTTGTCACCCATCGCATCCATCGTCTCCGGATCCGGTCCGATGAAAATGAAGCCTTCCTTCCGGCAACGGCGTGCGAACTCCGAGTTCTCCGACAAGAATCCGTAGCCCGGATGAATGGCATCCACTCCATGGCGTTTGGCGGCCATGATAATCTTATCGATATTCAAATAACTTTCGCGTGATGCGGCCGGACCGATCAGGCAGGCTTCATCCGCATAAAGTACGTGGCGGGCCGTCCTGTCGGCCTCCGAGAACACTGCAACGGTGCGGATGCCCATCTCACGGCACGAACGCATTACGCGCACAGCGATCTCTCCACGGTTAGCGATCAATACTTTGTGTATCATGCTTTATGTTTTGGTTATTATTTCCGTTCTGACAACCCGGCCAACCTCTCTCGGCCGGTAGAGACACGTGATGAAAAGTCAGCACAACATCTCTAAATCTGTGCAAAAATAGCAAAAAAAGGAACATCCGTCCAATCTCAGCCCCTTTTTTTGTCTCCCTTCCGCTTTTTTCACCGAAAAGTACGGACTATGCCGGAGCAGGACAGGCGGATGGAGGGAAACGTCATGTCGAGTTGACAAAAACAGCCGATTTTGCTCCCGGCTATTGCCGCCTGCAGCTTCTTTTCAAAGAAAGACAGGCTTCTGCCATTTCATTGGCAGGACAGTTCTTCTTCGGCTTTTTCCCGGGCTATCCGTCGGGCATTCGCACGGTCTGGTTTTCCCGTTCCTGTCTGTGGGAGCCGTTCGGTTCTGAAGATTTGTTTCGGTCTCCAGTAGGGGGGGAGTGCCGCTAAAGCCTGGTCTGTCTTTTCTTTCGGCAGGATGTCTTCCACCAGCATGACAATCCGTTCACCGAATTTCGGGTCGGGCACGGAGGTGATCATGAACGGGCAGGAGAGGGTGTGGGACAATGCTTTTTCCACCTGTTCTATCTGTACCTTCACTCCTCCGGTGTTGATGGTATTGTCGCGACGTCCGATGATGCGGAAATGTCCGTTGTGGTCAAGTTCGGCAATGTCGTTGGTCGTCAATTTTTCTTTGTTTACAAGAGGTGCGTCAATTACCAGTGTCCCGCCATCCGAAAGACTGAGGCTTACGTGTTTGAACGGGGTATACCAGTGGGAGGCATTTGGGCCGTTAAGGCGGCGTAGGGCGATATGAGAAAGGGTTTCTGTCATTCCGTAGGTACTCCAGATGGCATTGGGAAAGTCATTCAGGGTCTTTTCCATTGTCTCGTCCACGGCTCCTCCTCCGATAATCAGATGATGGATTTGTTGCATCAGTCCGCGTTCTTCCGGCACGGCAAGTGAGTTGAACACCTGCATTGGAATCATGGCGGCAAACACTGGTGCCGTTCTCAGCTCCTTTAGCGGATGTCCGCTTGGGGAAACCGGTATAAGGTCCAGTCCGGTCACAAGGGAGCGTACCACTACCATTTTCCCGGCAATGTATTGCAACGGCATGCAGAGTAGGGCGGTGTCATGAGGCTGCAGCCCCAGAAACGAGACTGTCATCATGGCGCTGTTTATCATGCGGCGTTTTTCAATCCAAAGTTCTTTCGGGGTGCCTGTGGAGCCAGAAGTGTGTACCTTCAGCGTGTCCGAGCCGTTGAACCATTCGGCCAGGAAATCAGCCAGGGTGGCATGGAAACTTCCGGTGCCATGTCGTAGGCGGAACAAAGTCTGCAGATGGCTAGGCGTGCCGTTTCCGGCGGTAGCGTCATCGTTTGTATACGTCGTTCCGTCGATGGTGATTGTCTGTTGGGAAATATCGGTGATATATTCCATAAGTCAGTGGTCTTGTGTGTATAAGTAATGGGTAAAGTCAGGCATCGGAGCGTTCGGATCGAACCAGAGACAGTCGCCTTGAATATGGAGGGGGTAGCTGATATTGTCCGTGAAAAGCAGTCCCGTGCCCAGTCCTTGCGGCAGTGTAGGATTGAGTGTGGCACACCATTGGGCGATGGCGTTCAGACCTACGTTTGACTCAAGTGCTGATGTGATCCAGTAGCCTATTCCGCGTTGTGAGGCCAGGGAAATCCATTCGGCCGCGCCTTTCAGTCCTCCGTGTAGTGAAGGTTTCAGAATGATGTATTGTGGGCGGATGGTTTCAAGCAGTTCTATTTTCCGTTCTAAGGTATTCACTCCAATCAGTTCCTCGTCAAGCGCGATGGGAAAAGGGGATTGTGCGCAAAGCTGTCCCATTGCTGTCCATTGTCCGGCGCGGATAGGTTGTTCGATGGAATGTAACTTGAATTTACTGAGTGCTTCCAGTTTTTGAGGAGCGTCAGAAGGGGTGAATGCACCGTTGGCGTCTACGCGCAGCTCGATCTGTTCGGGAGAGAAGTGCCGGCGGATATGTTCCAGCAGTTCCAGTTCTTTCTCAAATTCGATGGCTCCGATCTTGACCTTGATGCAGCGGAAGCCGAGACGCATCTTTTCTTCAATACGGCGATACATTTCGTCAAAGTTTCCCATCCATATCAGTCCGTTGATGGGAATTCCCTGCTTTCCTTCGGAAAAAGGAGTCTTCCATAAACGGATGTTTCCGGCATGGAGGTGTTGCATGGCTGTTTCCAGTCCGAACAGCATGGACGGATAGGGACGTAGTGCCTCGTAATTGATGGCTCCGGTGGCTTCCGTTTCCCGGCAATGTCCGGCAAGAATCTTCTCATAGTCGGGAATATCATCGCAGCTGAGAGCTGGGAGTGGAGCGCATTCGCCTACGCCGAGATTACCGGTGTCCGGGTTGTTGACAAGCAGATACCAAAGTCTGCGGGTGGTATAGACACCACGTGAGGTCCCTGCAGGTTGCTTGAAATGCAGGGTACGGGGGATGATTTGAATCTTATACATTGTTCTTGTAAGGTTAGTTGTTGTGGGAACGTGTGCGGCGTCATGGACGGTGCCGTAGGGATTCCGTTGCAAAGGTACTGATTTTGGCGGTTACTTCATCCTGTTGAACTCGTATTTCAGTGACACCATGAAATATCCCCTGAGTTGTTCGGAATAAGTCTCGCTGAAGCGTGTGGCTGAGGCATAGCGGTAATAGCTTTTTTTCTGGCTGAGGATGTCGGCCCAATAGCAAGATATTTCGGCGCGTTTTTCTTTTAGGAATTTCCACGCCAGGCGGATATTCCAGAGGATTTCGTTGTTACCGTTGCCTTGTATGCCCGTACCGTTCCGTATATTGTAAGTGGCGTCAGTGTCAAAATACAGGTTCAGCGGGAGCTGGATATTGGCCGTCAGTCCGATTGTGTAATGGCGTGAGTAGGTGGAGTTTCCTTGCAAGGAGTTTTGGGATTGCTGGTAATCCCATTTTCCGTTCAGGTCGATATTTCCCCATACCGGTATGTATGAGATCCGGAAATCGGATGAAAGGTTTAAGGCGCGTGTACAGCTTTGCGCCATTCCATGGGTGCCGCCGTCATCAAGCAGACTGATGCGGCGGGCGAAATTTCCGGATGCGTTGGCGAAGAAACGGAACATTCCTGTGCTTTTATTGTAGCCCGCGTTGCTCATGAGACTCCAGTTCCCATGAATGTTGACCGGACAGGTTTCCCGTTTTCCTGTTTCCGGTTCATAGATGGTGGCCTGTGTCACACTGTTGAATTCCTGGTTGAATATGGCCGATGCGTTGAAGCCTTTTGTGAAATTGCTGACTATGAAATATGCCGAATGGGTATACGATGGCTTCAGATGGGGGTTGCTTCGCCTGACAAGCAGGGGGGAGATGTATTCTGTGGGAGCCAACAGATTGATCAGGGAGGGTTGTCGTGTATAGCCTGAGTAGTTGAGCATGGTATACCAGTTGTTTTTTTGTCGGCTGAAAACGATCGATGGGTTCCACTCAATGTTGCATGAGGCTGTATCGATGTATGCTTTGTTCCTGTCCTGCTTCAAGGTGCGGCGTTGTGGAGTGACCGAGATGCGGGCCTGGATGTTCCATATCTTTCCCTTGTAGTTATAGACCAAAGAGATTTGATGTCCGGTCGTGGTGCTTTCACTCCGGTTGCTGAGGCTGTCCACGTGTCCGGTCTGGTAATTGTCGGGAAGCTGTCCGATGGAAAAGGAGTCGGTAGGGAACGGCGGCAGGTCGTATGTGTCTTGCCGGTTCTTTTCACGGTCATGCTTGAAGCTGTAAGAAACTTGGATATTTGATTCATCGTTGAGGATATGGGTGTAGGCCAGTTCCAGCTGCTGGTTTTGAGTCCGGTAGGGTGATTTCCTGTATTGGTTCTGGATGTCGGTTGAGTCGTTCCCGTATAGGTCCTTCAGTCTGAAATATGTGGCTTCTCCCCAGGTGAACGATTCGTTGTCTGCCTTGTCCTGTCCTATCGTGTAATTCAAGGTCAGGTTGTTTCCTTTCTCGTTCAGTTTTCGTGCAAACAATGCGTTGACATTATATCCCCAGGCATTGCGCTTGTCTTGGGAACGGTTGACATGGTCGTTGATGCGGCTTTCGGGATTGATGCCGTCTGTCCCGTTGAATGGATCCTTTACGTCCACTTGTGGGTCCTCGCTGAATATGGCGCTGTGCGTATCGTTCAGGCTGTTTGAGGGGAAATATCTGGCTCCCGCGTTTATGGTCAGTCGGGTCATGTCATTTATGTCCCATCCGATATTCAGGCTGCTGTTTGTGTTTTGGCTTTTGCTGAGTGAGTTGTTGTCAGTGACACCGTATTGGGTGGATTCTGTCAGGTAATTCTCGTTGTATCCTGAACCCGTAGCTCCGTTGCGGTCGTACGAGTAATTGACATATCCTCCGATTTCCAGTTTATTGTCGATCTGTCTGCTGATGCTGATTCCGGCTGTATGTGAGATGTTCCGCTCGTCCGGAGTGGTATGGTTGCGATTTCCGGATTGGCCTATCACGCTGAAGTTGTCTCCTCCTTCCTCAAAGTGGAAAACCTTGGCATTGACCTCTTTTTTCCGATGGTTGCCGTATCCGGCCTCCGCCGATGCGTTCAACAAGCCGTTCAGCCTTTTCTTTGTTTGCAGGTCGAGCACGTAATTCTTTTCAGTGTCTTTCATGCCTGTGGCTTTTTCCTTGTCGGTCTCCTTGTCATAGACTTTCAGGCGGCTGACAAACTTGGCCGGGATGTTTTCCAGGGCCACTTTGTTGTTCCCTTTGAAAAATTCTTTTCCGTTTACGGTGATTTCCTTGATGGGATATCCGTTGAATGAGAGTGAATGGTCTTTAGGATCATAGTCCAGCCCCGGAATACGGCGTATGAGTGCTTCAAGACAGGCGTCTTCAGACAATCTGTATGCGCCGGAATTGAACACGACCGTATCGCCTTTCTGTTCCATGGCCTGGATGGGAGCGGTGACGGTCACTTCGTCCAGCAATAAAGTATCGGAAAGATGATATGCGACAGAGTCTTCTGATAGGGGTTTCTGGGCCGATGAATGCAGCTGGAAAGTGGCCAGCAGGCAAATCATCATGACCAGATACACGAGGCGCTTCATCTTTCCGATAATTATCATGTCGGATTGTCTCCGGTTAAGGAAGTTTCGGGTACTTTGACCAGTCCGGTTTACGTTTCTCAAGGAATGCTTTTCCTCCTTCCTGAGCTTCGTCTGTCATGTAATAAAGCATGGTCGCGTCACCGGCCAGTTCCTGAATGCCGGCTTGTCCGTCGAGTTCAGCGTTCAGTCCGGCCTTGATCATGCGGAGCGCGAGCGGACTGTGTTGCATCATGGTCTCCGCCCATTCCACCACTTCGTCTTCCAGGCGGTCAAATGGTACGACTTTGTTCACCAGTCCCATTTCAAGCGCTTCCTGGGCCGAATACTGGCGGCAGAGGAACCAGATTTCGCGCGCCTTCTTCTGGCCTACGATACGTGCCAGATAAGAGGAACCGAATCCGGCATCGAAACTTCCTACGCGTGGTCCGGTCTGGCCGAAAATCGCGTTCTCGGAAGCGATGGTCAGGTCGCAGACCACATGCAGTACATGGCCTCCGCCGATGGCATATCCGTTGACCATGGCGATGACGGGTTTGGGCAGTGACCGTATCTGTTTCTGTACGTCGAGGATGTTCAGCCGGGGGACTCCGTCGGTACCGACATAGCCTCCGTGACCTTTCACGTGCATGTCTCCTCCTGAACAGAATGCCTTGTCGCCGGCCCCTGTCAGCACTACCACATTGATGTCGCGACAGTCACGGCAGTAATACAGAGCGTCGCTGATTTCCTTGGTGGTGTCCGGCGTGAAGGCATTCCGGTAACGTGGGCGGTTGATTGTGATTTTTGCGATCCCATTATGGAAGTCAAACAGGATGTCCTGATAATTCTTGATGGTTTCCCATTTTCTAGGTTGTGGCATATCGTTTATTTTTTGAGGTTATGATAATAGTCCTTCAGCAGTCTTACATCCGTTTCCTTGTCTGTAAACACTTCAAGCAGAACCGGATATGGCAGTGTACCGGCTTTTGTGAAAGTTTCTGCCGCTTTGTCCAGCTCTTCATCGCAGTGGGCGGACAGATAGCGGAATCCCTTGTCTTCTGCCCATGCGCGTGCCGATGTGTGGTGGTCGGCAATGACGAATCTCGTGGTTGTAGGACGTACTTCCAGGCCTGGCAAGGCATGGAATATTTCCCCTCCACTGTTGTTTAGAAGCAGGATGCGGATATTATTCCTATAATTTGTATTCCAAAGCGCGTTCATGTCGTAAAAGAAACTCAGGTCTCCGATAAATATGAAGTTCAGTTTTCCGGAGGCGCTTGCGTAGCCGATAGCGGTCGACAATGAGCCTTCAATGCCATTGGTGCCTCGGTTGGAAAGTACATCTATTCCTTGGGGATGATTGTAGAGTTGGGCATAGCGCACCACGGAACTGTTGGCCAGATGCAGGACGCTCGGTGCCGGCAGACGACGGATGATTTTCCCTATGGCACTCATTTCCGAGTATTGGAAATCAGGTTCTTGAATGGAAGAAGCCCGTGCTTTCCATTCGTGTGGATAATCGCTTGGAACAATGTCTGTCTGTTCCGCCACTTTTTCCAGAAATGCGAACGGATCGGCTTCCACGATTGTGGTGAGTGACTGGAACACATCTGCCACTTCTCCGTCAGGGGAAATGTGCCAATGCTCTGCCGGAGGATAGGCGCGCAGGAATTTTTTCAGTCTTCCGGAAATGATGTGTCCTCCGAAAGTGACTACCAGTTCGGGACGCATCGTGTCCGATTCCTCTTTCGGGATGGAGGCGAGTAAAGGCTCCAAACGACGGATCGGACATTCGGGAGCCGCCTGATTGCTGATGCTTTCCGCCATCCATACGAAATGGGGCGACAGCCGTCCGGCTGTGGACGGTTTGATCCGGCAGGCCGGATTCATCTGTCCGGGAATGATCATGCGGCGTGTATATCGTTTGAGTGTTCTGCTGAAGATCTCGATGCCTTCCTCTTCTTCATACCGGCGGATGACACGGGCTTTTGGCAGTTCGGTTGTTGGAAGCTGGAAGAATGGCGGATTGATAGGAATGTTGATATGCACCGGTCCTTTGCCGTGATGGTCCAGTTCCAGCAACGCTTCATTGATGAGGCGATTGCAATACCATTCGTCTTCCTTGTCGTGTATTTCCGGAAGGTTGACTGATTTCCTGACCAGATTTCCGAACACTCCCGGTTGCGGCAATGTCTGTCCGTCCATCTGTCCGATCCATGCGGCCGGCCGGTCGGCTGAGATGACAATTAGCGGGACCTGTTGGTAGAAAGCTTCTGCTACGGCCGGATGGATGTTCAGCAATGCGGATCCGGAGGTGCAGCATACGGCGGCCGGTTGTCCGCCGTTTAAGGCGAGGCCCAGTGCGAAGAATCCCGCACTCCGTTCGTCTGTCACCGGGTAGCAGGTAAATTCCGGGATGTTGGCCAGGGTCTGTACGATGGGGATGTCCCTGCTTCCCGGACAAAGCACGAATTGCCTTACGCCGTGCTCTTTCAGCAGAGCGGCCAGTTGGAGTATGTTTTTCTTGTCGGTATACATGTGTTTCAGAAGGTTTATCGTCAGAGAATGTTCCGCATGGTATCCATTTTGTGTTGGGTTTCTTCCCATTCGGATTCGGCTTCAGAAGTAGGCAGGATCCCTCCTCCGGCATACAGAGTGGCGGTATCCTTGCCAATCCTCATGCAGCGCAGGTTGACGTAAAGGGTGGTATCCCCTTCGGGAGCCAGCCAGCCGATGATTCCGGAGTAATAACTCCTGTCATAGTTCTCCGTGTCGATGATGAAACGGTAGGCTTCTTCTTTGGGAAGTCCACATACGGCAGGAGTCGGATGCAGTTCCTGTAGGATGTTCCCCAGATGTCGGGTGTCTTTCAGCGTGAAATGAAAGTCTGTTTTCAAGTGGACCAGTTGTCCGGCCCGTGCGGTGTATGGTCCTTTCTCCGTAAGTCTGGAACCGAATTTCTTGACCGTTTTGCGTATGTACTCACTGACGAATTCTTGTTCCTCCTGATTCTTTTTGTCCCATTCTGTCGGCATGTTCTCTCCATCCATCTGCATGGTTCCGGCCAGGGCCACAGTGTGCCAGTTTGAGCCATTTCCGCCAAGAATGATTTCCGGTGTGCTTCCTATCCATGTGCCGCTGACAGGAGTATGGCATAAGGAGATCATCATGCGTGGATAGCTGTTGCATGCCTTTATGAATGCGTTCAGTGGAGAGAATTTCTCAGGAAGAAGTTGTCTGCTATGGCGTGAGAGTACCAGCTTTCGGAATTCCTTTTTCCGCAACGGCTCGATAAAGAGGTTGAATGTTTCGGTATATTTCCGCTTCTCATTCTCATCGTTCGTGTGTTGTGAGGTACGGGCCGTGCATTCAGATGAGGCTTCGGCCTGTTTTTCGGATTGTATGCCCTCCTGCACTTCTTTTAATGCGTCTGTAATCATATTCCAGTTGTGCGCCACTTTGTCGGGGCGGATGATTACAATCGGGTGTGTGGCCGAAGGCTTGAAAGGACTTATGATGAATCCTTCTTTTCCGTTCAGGTCACATAACGTTTCTGTCGTTTCCGGTTTTCCTTTCTCTTGCAGCACGAGAATCGGCTCATCGGTCCACGGCAGCCGGTAAAGCGCGAAACTTCGCTCACTCTGTGTCAGACTGTCGATGAGATGATGTATGGTTGATTCCGGTATGTTCATGGGCGTTTCTTTACTAGTTGGTTGACTATTCGTGCCGTTGAGACCAGTTTTCCTTCCGGACTTTTGATGTCCACATTCCAGACGTGTGTGGTCCTGCCTCTGTGGATGAGTGTCCCGGTGGCTTCTACCAGGCTTCCTGCGGGTACCATACTGACATGGTTTGCGCTCACCTGTATGCCGCACGGCATTTGTCCTTCCGTGCAAAGTGGGATGGAGCCATGGCCGGCGACGATTTCCGCCAACGCCAATGAAGCTCCGCCGTTGAGGATGCCGAAAGGTTGACACGTCCGTTCGTCGACCGGCATGGTCGCTTTCACGAATCCTTCTTCCATTTGAGTGAAGCGGATGCCCAAGTGCGCTCCCATCGAATGGGACAAGTCCGGAAAATTTATCTTCTTGGTCTCATTAGCTTGCATATTCATACGTTTGGTATTAGTCTGCAAAATTACATAAATTCAAGAAAAAAACCGGGTTCTCCTCCCGAATTTACGGATAGTTTGTCATTTTGTCGGTGGAATAGGGAAGGGAAAAAACGGGAGGGAAAGACCCTCACTGGAAGGAGGAGTATGATTGCAAAAAAAAGCAATCCTCTCGTGATGTCCGGAAAGAGGATTGCTTCAGATGATTTCTTCCATGTGCTTATCCGATATAATAGTTCAATTCAATGTATAACACATGCCTGCCGTCAACCATCGTGTCGTCAATGGAAAGTTTCCCTTCCCGTGCCAGCCAGCCGATGGCCGCGTTAATCTGCCTGTCTGGCAGCTTGGTTGCTTCCTTGATTTCGTTGTAGTTCCATTTCCGGTGTTCGCCTTGGAGCAGTCTCCAAATAACACCTGCGCTTTCACCGATACTTTGTACATCCATAAGCTGAAATTTTAATTTATAAAACGTTGTCTGTGTGATTTGCAGGATCCCACTTTTTGTCTTTTCATTAAGCTCTGGATATTGAACGCGATGTTGTTTTTCCAGCTTTTCCGTTTCCTTTCGTGCCGGACGCTGAATCTTAGTTCTCGTGTCTTGATAGAGCGTGGAGCATACCGGACTCGAACCGGTCACCTCGACACTGCCAGTGTCGCGCTCTAGCCAGATGAGCTAATGCCCCCTCATTCTTTCCACGTGCAAAGATATAACGAATATTTTATATTTTCAATTTTTCCGCTCGATAAATCGGCCTCATTTTTTAATTTTGCCACATAAACCAAAATAATCGTGATGAAGAAAATAAGTATCCGTAAGGCTGTGGAACATGATCTGGACAATCTGATGAGAATTTTTGACACAGCCCGTCAGTTTATGGTCCGGAGTGGAAATCCAAACCAATGGATCAACGGCTATCCGCAGCGTGAACTGATTGCGGGTGAGATAGAGTCCGGGCATTGTTATGTGTGTGAGTTAGAAACGGGGCAGGTTGTGGCCACTTTCTGTTTCATTCCGGGACCTGATCCTACCTATTCTTATATCGAGGACGGTGACTGGCCGGACAATCGCCCTTATTATGTGATTCATCGTCTTGCTTCCGACGGGACGTGCAAGGGCATTGCCAAATTGTGTTTTGACTGGTGTTTTTCCCGATATCCTTGCCTGCGTGTGGATACGCATGCTGAAAATAAGGTGTTGCAGCATCTTTTGGCCGAAAACGGATTCCGGCGTTGTGGTATCATTTATCTGAAAAACGGTTCTCCGCGTATCGCCTATCAAAAGGAGCGGTGACGGATAGGGCCTGACGTGTTCTTTTGTGAAGCCGGAAATTCTGTTTGGACAATCTGTATCTTTAGACTGAGGATAAGGGCTTCCCGGAGCTTTTCCGGTTTTTCTTTTTGTCTCCCGTGTTAATCTGTCTTAATACGAAATCATTTTCCTGTGGAAATTTTTTATTGTCTCAATAATTGTTTTTCTTTGCATAAGTTTCCATTAGAAAATAATTATATTATGAAGTATGTGATAGTAGGAGGAGTGGCCGGCGGGGCTACCGCGGCGGCACGGATCCGTCGGAACACAGAGAAGGCGGAAATCATCCTGTTTGAGAAGGGTGAATACATTTCTTATGCGAATTGCGGGTTACCTTATTATATAGGTGGTGTGATTAAGGACAGGGAGCGGCTGTTTGTGCAGACGCCTGAGGCTTTTGCCGTCCGGTTCCGTATTGACGTGCGTACGCGTTCGGAAGTGACAAAAGTGGATGTGGGGAGAAAGCAGGTTACGGTCCGGACGGCCGATGGAAAAGAATATACGGAGACTTACGACAAGCTTTTGCTTTCTCCGGGTGCCTCTCCTGTGCGTCCGCCTCTTCCGGGTATTGATGGAGAGGGCATTTTCACGCTCCGCAATGTGAACGACACCGACCGTATCAAGGAATATATGACTCGTCACGCCGTGAGGCGTGCCGTGATTGTGGGAGGCGGATTTATCGGACTTGAGATGGCAGAGAATCTCCATCATGCGGGTGTGGAGGTTTCCGTGGTGGAGATGGCCGGTCAGGTGATGGGGCCGATTGACTATTCGATGGCCGCATTGGTGCATGAGCATCTGTTACAGAAGGGGGTAAGGCTGTACCTGAAACAGGCTGTGGAGTCTTTTGAGCGGAAGGGAAACGATATTCTGGTCAGGTTCAGGTCCGGAATTACCCTTGACTCCCAAATGGTGCTGTTGTCCATCGGTGTCCGTCCGGAGACGCGTCTCGCGCAGGAGGCCGGACTGAAGATCGGGGAGGCGCGTGGCATTCATGTCAACGAGTATCTGCAGACTTCCGACGAGTCGGTCTATGCAGTGGGAGACGCGATAGAGTATCCCCATCCGGTTACAGGGAAGCCGTGGCTGAACTATCTGGCAGGACCGGCCAACCGCCAGGCGCGTATCGTGGCCGACAACATGGTGTACGGGAACAAGGTGAGGTATGAAGGTTCCGTCGGCACGTCAATCGCCAAGGTGTTCGATCTGACGGTCGCGTCCACGGGAGTTGCGGCAAAGCGTCTGAAGGAGATGGACATTCCTTATCTTTCGGCCACGGTCCACTCCGCTTCCCATGCGGGATATTATCCCGGCTCCTCGCAGACGGACATCAAGATTGTATTCTCGCCGGTCGACGGCCGGCTTTATGGCGCGCAGATTGTGGGTTATGAAGGTGTGGACAAACGCATTGACGAATATGCCGTGGTCATCAAGCATGGCGGTACGGTGTACGATCTGATGGAGTTGGAACATGCTTATGCTCCTCCTTTCTCGTCAGCGAAAGATCCGGTGGCCGTATCGGGGTATGTGGCGGGCAACATCTTGTGCGGGAAGATGACACCGCTTTATTGGCGTGAGCTGAAGGAAGCCGATTTGAAGAAGGTGACCTTGGTGGATGTCCGTACTGCTGATGAGTATGGATTGGGGCATATCGAGGGTGCGGTGAATGTGCCTTTGGATGAGATGAGGGAACGTTTGTCCGAGATACCTTCCGATAGGCCTGTGTATTTGTATTGTGGAGTCGGACTGCGTGGTTATCTGGCATCGAATATATTGAGGCAGAACGGTTTTGCGGATGTGCGTAATCTTGTCGGGGGAATCAGGACCTATAATGCGGCCGTGGCTGAGGTGCCATTGCCGGGAGAGGAGAACCATACCGGAACCGTAAGCGGTTGCTCTTGCACACCATCTGCTCACGGTGAGTCTGAATCCCGGAAAACCGTATGTGTGGACGCATGCGGACTTCAGTGCCCCGGTCCGATCCTGAAGCTGAAAAGGGAAATGGAGAACCTGCTTCCCGGGCAACTTTTGAAGATTGTCGCTACGGATGCCGGCTTTCCCCGTGATGCCGAAGCATGGTGCCGTACGACGGGCCACAGGGTGGTGGATACCTCATCGGGAAACGGAAGATATGAAGTCACGGTAGAGAAAGCCACTCTCTGTGCCGCGGAGGCCGTGCGTCGGGCACCGGAAGGAAAAGGAAAAACATTTATCCTGTTCAGTGATGACCTTGACAAAACTTTAGCTACTTTTGTGCTGGCAAACGGTGCGGCCGCGACTGGCGGGAAAGTCTCTATATTCTTTACCTTCTGGGGACTGAATGCCATCAAGAAAGTGGTGAAGCCAAGTGTCCGTAAGGATGCGTTCGGCAAGATGTTCGGTTGGATGATGCCTTCCGACTCGCGGAAGCTCGGACTTTCAAAAATGAACATGGGTGGACTCGGAGCGAGGATGATGCGTTATGTGATGAGGCGGAAAGGGGTGGATTCGTTGGAGTCCCTCCGGCAGCAGGCCATTGACAACGGGGTTGAGTTCATCGCATGCCAGATGTCCATGGACGTAATGGGAGTGCGTAAGGAAGAACTTCTTGATGATGTGACGGTCGGCGGTGTGGCTTCTTATATGGAGCGTGCCGGAGCCTCGAATGTGAATATGTTTATCTGAAATGGAAAAAATAAAGTGTATTTGTGTGATGAGGGAGCTGTTCAAGGCTCTCTCAGAACTTGAAAACAGTCTGGTGGACATGTATGGCGTTTCTTTGAACGAAGCGATGGTGTTGTGCAGCATCGGACGTGAGACGGTGGCGGCAAGTACCATTGTGGAGCGTACGGGCATGAAGGCGTCGCATACGTCAAAGGTGATTGGCGGAGCGGAAAGGAAAGGCCTTCTCACGCGTGAGTTGGGTGAGAAGGACAAGCGGCAGATGTATTTCTCGCTGACGGAGAAAGCCCGCGAGTGTCTTTCCGCCATCAGAAAGGACGGGGTGGAGGTGCCTGAGGTGCTTTTGCCGCTGTTCAACAGTTATGAGATGAGTGAAGAATGTGAGAGCCTGTCCTGAGAAGCGATGAAAAAGAAGAAAGACGAATGGGAAGTGCCCGAAGGGGCGGACAAGGTATTGCTGCATACTTGTTGTGCGCCTTGCTCGTCAGCCATCATCGAATGGCTGATGGCGCATGGCGTGCGACCGACCGTTTATTATTGCAATCCGAATATTTATCCTGAAGAGGAATATCGTATCCGCAAGGACGAGTGTACCCGTTACGCGCGTTCTCTGGGACTTGACATCGTGGATGCCGATTATGATCATGAGGCCTGGCGCGGACAGATGGCCGGTCTGGAAAATGAGCCTGAGCGTGGCGGGCGTTGCCTGAAATGTTTCAGGATACGTCTGCTCGATACGGCCCGTTATGCCCATGAGCATGGCTTCCGTGTGATTACTACGACTCTGGCTTCCTCGCGCTGGAAAAGCCTCGACCAGATCAACGAGGCGGGACGTTTTGCCGTATCGGTTTATCCCGATGTCATCTGGTGGGACCAGAACTGGCGCAAGGGAGGGTTGAGCGAGAGGCGTATCGCCATCATCAGGGAATATGGTTTCTATAACCAGCAGTATTGTGGCTGCGAGTTCAGCATGCGGAAAACCGGGGAGTGAGCTTCCTCATCCGGTTGTGCCGCCATGCCGGGCCGCGGTCTCGTTGGTTTTCGTTGTGGACTGCATGTCCTCGTGGCTGTCGGTCTGCGCCGCCGCGGCGTTGTTGGATTTCAAAGGGATGGTGTTCTCCTTGTAGGCGGCGAATCCTTTCACCTTTACCCGTTCTTTCTTCTCTTCCTCGTTGATTTCCTCTGTGCCGAGCTGGTTCATGTTGTCTTTGATGAAGTTGTGGATGTCGAAAAAGAAGTCGAGCAGCATTTTCAGATGGTCTTCCAGTTCCCCTTCGTTTGGGGAGAAGTAGGTGTGGCAGTGTGAGTGCAGGCCGATGGTCTTCCCGTCCTCGTCGGCCATGTATACGGTGGTGACGATAGACTTCACATTGGCCAGGTTGATGATTTCCTTCAGTACCGGGAAGGCCTCGTTGTCGGCATTGATGCATCCCCACCACGGGTTCCAGATCATGATGAACCTGTTTTCCTCTTCGGCGGCGATGTAGAAGTCGTCACCTTGGTATTTGAAGCAGACCTGCTCGTCCTCGTTCACTTCCGGCTGGCATCCTATTTTCCTGAGTGTGCCCATCACCAGCTCTTTCGTGCTGACTTCTTCCAGCTCGTCTTTTGTCAGGCGTTCGATATGTTCCAGCCGTTGGCGGCGTTTCTTCATGTAATGCAGGGCGAACAGCACTGTCGGCCACATTGCGAGGGCGATGACCGCGATCAGAAGAGTGATTTCATTGATGTTTGTCATGGTTCCGGATTTTAAAGGGTGAGACAACGGATGATTTCTACTTTCACCTTAAAGGTAAGAAAAAAATCGTAAACGTAACATCTGTTAGCCTTTTTTAATGTGGAAAGATGCAGCAAAAAGGTGGTTTGTTTGTTTTATTGAGTGAAAAGTAAAACTTCAAGACAATGAAAAGGATTCTTATTATGATGTTCGCCCTGTCGGTCATGGCAGGGAACATCCAGGCTCAGGAACGGGAGCTGACAAAAGAAGAGAAAAAGGCGATGCAGGAGAAACTGGACAGTCTGATGTTTGACGAGGCCGTCAAAGCCATCAACGCGAAGGACTTCACGCTGGAAGCCGACCAGGTGGTGTTCAAGTACGGTCAGACCGCATACGTGACATCGAACACGAACTTTGTCTCCGTAAACGGAGAGCACGCGGTGGTGCAGGTTGCTTTCAATATTCCTGTGGCCGGCCCGAACGGATTGGGAGGCATTACGGTGGAAGGAAAAATGTCTTCCTACGAGGTGAAGACGGACAGGAAAGGCAATGTGTATCTGACGATGAACGTGATGGGTACAGGCATTTCCGCGCGTCTGGATATCAGTATGGCGAAAGGCACCAACCGTGCCACGGTGAATATATCGCCGAACTTCAATTCAAACCGTCTGACATTAAATGGGGTGGTCCTGCCTTCGCAGAGAAGCAATGTGTTTAAAGGCAGTTCCCTCTGATATATTTTCTATTTAATTAAACAGAAAGGAGATGACAGCATGAAAAAACTATTGTTCCTTGCATGTGCGGCATTGGCGGTGACGGCATGCGAAAAAGATCCCGACATGGGGAATCTGGATGCAAACCTTGCGGTCTATACGGACCATGAAAGCGAGGCTGATTTCGGAAGCAAACGGACTTATTTCCTTCCCGACAGCATTCTGGAGGCGGGAGGCCATCATGCCGCCTATTGGAATGACGAGAACTCGCAGGCCATTGTCGATAAGGTGGAGGCGCAGATGAACAGCCGTGGATATACCCGTATACTTGACCCGGAGAAGCGGGAAGAGGCGGATCTGGGTGTGCAGCTTTCGTATGTGGCGAAGACCACTCACGTGGTGACCGGCGGATATTTCGGTGGCTGGTGGGATTTCGGCTTCTGGGGTCCGTGGGGCGGATGGTATTATCCGTATCCTGTAAGCTATTCGTATGACACGAACACACTGGTGATGGAAATGGTGGATTTGTCCGCGGATGGTCGGGAAGGAGATTCCCGGTTGCCGGTAATCTGGTACGCCAGTGCCTCAGGGTTTGATTTCGGCGGACGTTATAACCAGCAGTTGATGGAACAGGCCGTGGATCAGGCCTTCGGACAGTCACCATATATTAAAGCCAACTAATGAACAGGAGGAATTTGTATGAAAAACAGCTATAGGATTTTCAAGAAAACACTTTTGGTGTGTGTGATGCTTTTGGGCGTGTCAGTGCATGGTTTTGCACAATGGGACATCAGCAAGATGGACCTGAAGGTGGACTGGCAGATGAACGCGCCGTTCTCGACTGACTTTGCCGATAAGATCAGCGGGTGGGGTATGAACTATGAGCTTACTTACGGGATCACTCCGCGTTGGGAGGCCGGTGTGTTCGCGGCGTTCCATACCAACCATCAGTATGTGGGACGGCAGACCTTGTATCTTTCACCGACCGAGGCGCTGACCACCGACCAGCAGCGTTCGGCTTTCCAGGTGCCTTTCGGTGTGACGGCAGCCTTCAATCTTTCCACCGGCAAGTATTGTCGGCCGTATATCGGCGCGAAAGCCGGGACAATGTTCGCCCGCAACACGACTTATTATGCGGCGACCGGGGTACAGGACAAGTCCTGGGGATTTTATGTGTCTCCTGAGATCGGTCTGAAGATTTTCCCGACAGGAAAGCATTGGGGATTCCACGTGGCCGGCTACTACAGTTATGCCACGAACCAGACGCAGACTCTTACCTGTGGCATCGACGGGCAGAACAATGCGGGTTTCCGCTTGGGTGTGATATTCTGACATGCTCTACAGGACCTTGTGGAGGGGGTAAAAAAACGCCTTGACGTTTTGATCAAAACGTCAAGGCGTTTTATTTCAAACGTAAGGACGTTTTGGTTGAAACGTCTAGACGTTTTTTTCGACGAAAAAAGGACACTCAACGATGAGCGCCCTTCACGTAGCCCGTGGGAGAATCGAACTCCCCTTTCAAGAATGAAAATCTTGCGTCCTAACCGATAGACGAACGGGCCATCCTATGCTTGTGATGAGGTGTTTCTCAATCACGGGTGCAAAGGTACGCATTATTTTTGATTTTGCAAGCCTTTTGCGGTAAAAAATCAAAGAAAACATCCCATTCTGTCAGTCCTTGGCGGGCGGACAAAATGGGATGGGAAATTAAAAAACTGTCTCTCAGTGCTTTATATTTGCGGCACTTCTTTCAGGCTTTTTTCTATTTCTTCTTCCGGAAGGGAATAGTTCATCAGGTTGCCAGACAGATACTGGTCGTATGCGCTCATGTCAATCAGACCGTGTCCGGAAAGATTGAAGAGGATGACTTTCTCCTCGCCTGTTTCCTTGCATTTTTTTGCTTCCTGAACCGCGGCCGTGATGGCATGACATGATTCGGGTGCGGGGATGATGCCTTCCGCGCGGGCGAACAGGCATCCGCATTCGAAGCTTTCCAGCTGTTGGATGTCTACGGCTTCCATCAGCTTGTCCTTCATCAGCTGCGACACGATGACGCCTGCTCCGTGATAGCGCAGACCTCCCGCATGGATATTGGCCGGAGTGAAGTTGTGGCCGAGTGTGTACATTGGCAACAAGGGGGTATATCCAGCCTCGTCTCCGTAGTCATATTCGAATTTCCCTCGTGTCAGCTTCGGACAGGAAGCCGGTTCTGCGGCCACATAGCGGGTCTTTTTCCCTTCAAGGATGGTGTGGCGCATGAACGGGAAGGCGATTCCTCCGAAGTTTGATCCGCCTCCGAAGCAGCCGATGATGACATCGGGATATTCTCCGGCCATTTCCATCTGTTTTTCCGCTTCCAGTCCGATGATGGTCTGGTGGAGGGCTACATGACTCAGCACCGATCCGAGGGTGTATTTGCAGTTCGGTGTGGTGCGTGCCAGCTCGATGGCTTCCGAGATGGCCGTTCCCAACGATCCCTGATGGTTGGGGTATTTGGTCAGGATGTCCTTTCCGGCGCGTGTCGACATGGACGGGGAGGGAGTGACCTGCGCGCCGAAAGTCTGCATGATGCTGCGCCGGTAAGGTTTCTGCTCATAGCTGATTTTCACCTGATACACGGCGGCCTCCAGCCCGAACACCTTGGCTGCGTAGGCCAGGGCGGCGCCCCATTGTCCCGCGCCGGTCTCGGTAGTGATGTTCGTCACGCCTTCCTGTTTGCAGTAGTAGGCCTGTGCCAGTGCCGAGTTGAGTTTGTGTGAGCCGATCGGGCTGACACTCTCGTTCTTGAAGTAGATGTGTGCCGGTGTGCCGATGGCTTTTTCCAGTCCGTACGCGCGTACCAGAGGTGTGCTCCGGTAATATTTGTACATGTCGCGCACGGTCTCGGGGATTTCTATCCATGCGTCCGTCTGGTTGAGTTCCTGATGGCAGAGTTCCTTGGCGAAAATCGGGTACAGGTCCTCGGGGGTCAGCGGTTGTTTGGTGGCCGGATTCAGCGGCGGCATGGGCTTGTTTTTCATATCGGCCTGAATGTTGTACCAATATTTTGGAATCTCGTCCTCAGGCAGGATGAATCTTTTCTGTTTATTGCTCATAATTTGCTTTCAATTTATTAGTCCATGCCAAAAATATGCAAATAAATGATATGAAACAACAGATTTTGCTTTTTTCTTTGTTTTTCTGTCATAAAAGCCGGCTTGTGTTAAAAAAACTATATGAACAGGAGGAAAGGAAAGAGGGAAAAATGTTTTCCAGCAGATATGTGTATTTTTGTCCGGCATTAACATTGGCAATATGGACTATTGGGAAAGATTGTTCTTATATCGGAAGAAACTGCTCCTTCCTCGCATCAACCAGCTTGTGAACTGGACGCTTGGAATCACTTACGTGTGTGCGCTGGCTTTCCTGGCTGCCATTGTGTATGAATACGGGTTCAGTATTTCGGGTGAGGAGCGGGCTGCCGTCCATTGGGTCTATCGGATAGTGTGGGTGGTTTTCCTGTTGGGAGCGACGATGCAGATTGTGTTCCGTCAGGAGGACTCGCCGTTCAGGTTCACTCCCTGGACATGGGTGTTGAGTGCTCTTCTTTATCTTACCCTTTTACCGGTGATATTCAACAAGCCCGATCCGGAGACGGAAGTCTATTGGGTGTGGGCGTTTTTCCGTAGTCCCTATTATCGGGGCACCATCCTGCTGCTGTATTCCTTCTACCAGCTTTCGGGCAGTCTGGTCAGGCTGATGGGCAGGCGCACGAATCCGCCTTTGATTCTGGCCGGGAGTTTTCTGGTGATCATTCTGCTGGGCATGGGCCTGCTCATGCTTCCGCGTGCCACATATCATGGCATCCATTGGATAGACGCTCTTTTTACAGCTACGAGTGCCACGTGTGTCACCGGACTGGTGTCGGTGGATGTGCCTTCCACTTTCACCCTTGAGGGACAGGTCATCATCATCCTGCTCATACAGGTGGGAGGTCTGGGCCTGATGACGCTGACCAGTTTCTTTGCCATGTTCTTCATGGGAAACACTTCCATCTACAACCAGCTGGTGGTGGGCGATATGATCAGCTCGAACTCGCTCAATTCATTGCTGTCCACTTTATTATATATATTAGGGTTTACCCTGGCTATTGAAGGGGTGGGGATGGCTGTCATCTGGTACAGCATCCATGGTACGTTGGGGATGACTCTTGATGAGGAGCTGTTTTTTTCGGCTTTCCATTCTGTCTCCGCTTTCTGCAATGCCGGATTCTCCACACTTCCGGGAGGAATGAGCAATCCGATGGTGATGCAAGGGCACAATCTGCTGTATGTCACGTTGGGATTGTTGATTGCCTTGGGCGGTATCGGTTTTCCGATTCTGGTGAATCTGTACGAGACTGTCGCTTATTATCTGGGTTATCTCAGGTGGAAGATATTCGGCCGTTCGCGCCGCTTCAACAAGCGGGTACACCTGTATAACCTGAATACGAAAATCGTGCTTGTCTCCACGGCTTTTCTGCTGGTGTTGGGTACGGTCGTGATTGCGGCGGTGGAGTGGAACCAGGCGTTGGCGGGTATGCCGGTGGCGGACAAGCTAGTCCATTCCTTTTTCAATTCCTCCTGTCCGCGCACGGCGGGGTTTGTGAGTGTGCCTTTGCTTTCGTTTTCCGTGCAGACACTGTTGTTCATGCTGGTGCTGATGGTTATCGGTGGTGGCACACAGTCTACGGCCGGTGGTGTGAAGATCAATGTGTTCGCGGTCGTTCTGCTTAATCTGTGGGCCGTGGTCCGTGGGGCCGACCATGTCACCATCATGAAACGGGAGCTTTCGGATGATTCCATCCGGCGTTCGAACGCGGTGATCATGTTGTATCTCATCATGGTTTTTTGTGGAATGTTCCTGTTGAGTGTGCTGGAGCCGGAAGCCTCTCTGCTGGCGGTGCTTTTTGAGTGTGTCTCTGCGTTGAGTACGGTCGGTTCCAGTCTCGACCTGACTCCCACGTTAGGCGACTGGAGCAAGGTGCTGGTCGTGTTGATGATGTTCATAGGACGTGTGGGGGCCTTTACGTTGGCTACCGGACTTATCAGACAGGAAAAGAAACGGAAATATAGATATCCGAGTGACAATATAATTATCAACTGATTATGAAATATCTGATTATTGGTTTGGGGCATTATGGAGGAATCCTTGCCGAGGAGTTGACCGCATTGGGACATGAGGTGGTCGGTGTGGATAAGGATGAGTCGCATGTGGACCGTGTGAAGGACAAGATGGTAACCTCGTTTGTGCTCGATGCCACGGATGAGATGGCGCTTACGGTGCTTCCCGTCAGGAATGTGGATCTGGTGATTGTGGCCATCGGTGACAATTTCGGCGCTTCGGTGCGCATCGTCTCCTTATTGAAGAAGAATAAGGCGAAGCATATTTATGCGCGGGCGGTGGACGATGTGCATAAGGCCGTGTTGGACGCTTTCTCCATCGACCGGATATTGACTCCGGAGCAGGATGCCGCCCGTATGTTGGCTCAGTCGCTCGAATTGGGTACGGTGGTGGAGTCGTTCCGGGTGGACGAGGAAAATTATGTGTTCAAGTTCCGCTTGCCTGCCAAACTGGTGGGGTATCATGCCAACGACCTGAACTTGGAACAGGAGTTCGGTCTGAAGGTCATCTCTTTGGTGCGTGGAAACCGCACTTGTAACTGTCTGGGCATTTCAGTGCTGGAACATGGGGTTGCCAATGAGTTTGCCGAGGATTATGAGTTGACGGGTGACGACGAGTTGGTCTGCTACGGTCCTTATTCCCGTTTCATCGAGTTCTGGAAGTCTGTCCGTTGATTCGTCTCATCTGATATTCCTCCGGTTCAGTGCCTGCTGGTACCGGCGGGCATTGGCCTGGTGTTCTGCGAGATTGCGGGCAAAGTTGTGTGTGCCTGAGAAATCTTCCTTTGCGCACATGTACAGATAGTTGTGTCGCGTGTAGTTCAGCACACTCTCAATGGCATGTATCGAGGCGATGCGGATGGGACCTGGTGGCAGTCCCGTGTGTTTGTAGGTGTTGTAGGGACTGTCTGCGTCAAGATGTTTGAACAGGATGCGCCGTAATCCGAAATCCTGGAGGGCGAATTTGACGGTAGGGTCGGCCTGGAGAGGCATTCCCATGCGCAGGCGGTTCAAGTAGAGTCCGGCCACTGTCGGCATCTCGTTCCTGTCGGCGGTTTCTTCTTCCACGATGGAAGCCAGTGTGCATACCTCCACAGGGGTCAGTCCGATGGCTTTTGCCTTGTCCAGCCGTTGCTTGTTCCAGAAACGGTCATATTCTTTCTTCATCCGTCTGATGAAATCTTCCGCATCCATGTTCCAATATACTTCGTACGTGTTCGGAAGGAAGAATGCCGGAAAGGTTTCTTTGTTGAATCCGAGCGACGCGCGGCAGGCACTGTCGTTGAGCAGGGTGACTATCTGTGTGGAATCGGCCATGATTTGTCGGCCTATCGTAGCGGCCATTCTTTCGACGGTACGTGTACCGGGAACGACCATTCTCACCGGAGTCTGGTGTCCGTGGTTCAGCTTCTGGAAAAGCTGGAACGTGTTTTCTTCGGCCGACAGTTTGTAGGCACCCGTGTGCACATGTTCTTTATAATGTTTCAGTGAAGCGAGCATCTTGAAGCCTTCAAGCCTTTCCGCATGGAACTGTTTCTCGAGTTTGGTGTAGACGGAGTCGGCCGTGTCGTCATCGTCAATATAAAGGAAAGAGACAGGTGAAGTCTTTATCGGATGGTTCAGCAGCAGGCAAAGTGGGACGATGGCACATGCGGCCAGAACCGACAGGATGATGCCCGAAAGGACGATGGTATTTTTCCGCTTCATGATTGTTGTTCGTTTGGTCGGCAAAGATAGCATAAAAATTTGGGAAATGATATTTGCCATTTTTCCTTGTTTGCTGCACTTTTATTCTTATATTAGCGGCAAAATGAATCTTTGTTGGTAAAAATATGATAAACACGTGAAATTGACATGAAAAAATCTGATTTTGCTTTCGCTGTGATAGTTCTGGCGATATTCGCTCCTTTTGTGTGTTCAGAAACATTGTATGAATGGTACAAGTCGTTCAATGCGGCCCATGGAATGGTGATGAGCTTTCTGAAGTTTGCAGTTCTGTCTACCTTGGGAGAGCTTCTGGGGCTTCGTCTCAGCATGGGACAGTATCTGAAGCCGGGGTTCGGCGTTTTCCCTCGCGCTGTAGTCTGGGGAGTGTTGGGCATGGGCATCAATCTGGCGATGATTATTTTCTCCGGAGGAGTTCCTTTGGCGTTGGAATACATTGGTCTGCATGGTGCAGCGGCTTCCATGTCGGCTCCCCTGTGTGTGGAAAAGGTTGTGGTGGCCTTCTGTATTTCCGTGGCGATGAACAGCATTTTTGCTCCGGTGTTCATGACATTCCATAAGATTACCGATACGCACATTCTGGATTGTGGAGGTTCCGTGCGCGCATTGGTGACTCCTATTCCGATGACCCGCATCATTACGGGACTGAATTGGGATGTGCAGTGGAACTTTGTGTTCAAGAAAACGATTCCATTGTTCTGGTTTCCTGCCCATACGGTCACTTTTCTCCTTCCGAGCGAGACGAGAGTGCTGTTCGCCGCCTTGCTGGGGGTGGCGTTAGGTGTGCTGCTGGCGGTAGCGGCACGGAAGAAATGACTTCTTTTGTTGATAACCCCAAATCGGTCATTAGAAATAGAAATACAATTTTCTAATGACCGATTTGGGTTCAGTCAATCTTCTTGAGGGAATAATCCGATTCAGATTCGGGCGTTTCAAAGTTGTTGTTCAGGAGCGTCAGCCTGTCCTTTCCGTAAAGGAAGTTGAAGGTGCTTTTCCCATTGTCGGATACGAGCTGCCATACCGTGGCGTCGTTGTCATTGGGGATGCCGCGTAGTGTGTACCGTTTGCCCATATAGGTATGGATTGCGTTCTTGCCGTTGTCGGCTTCCAGATATGTGAGTTGCAAAAGGAATTGTCCGTCTCCGCTGTGCTCCCGGTGGCGGACATACAACTGGTATCTGATGCCCGGACAATCGGCTGCAGGAAGCACCCCTGTATAATGCTCCTCAACCCAGTTCCCTAAATCACGGTTGTTGTCGCTTCGGGATTGCTTGAACAGGATCTTACCCCTTTGGCTGAGAGTCCAGCACCCGTCTGCGAAGTTCAGATTCTTGGTGTCGTCATCTTCTATATTCCACACATGTTTCCCATCGGGTAATGTGCGCCGTTGCAGTCTTTCTTTTGTCTCGCTGCCGGATTTGTATAAATCGGCGGACAGTGAATCCTTGCTGAACAGGATATAGGTGGAAAGTTTCTCTCCGTTAACGGATTCAGTCCGTATGCCTTCCCGGAACAACTGCAAATCCCGGCTATAGGGAGCAAGGCTGTCTATCCCGACGACCAGCAACACTCTGTCATAGTTTTGAGCAAAGCCTTCTTCCGAATGCCCGGCGTCCACAACCTGCAATTTGGCATAAACAGGTTGCCCGTTTTTTACCCCTTGCGTGATAGAGTCATATTGTCGGAACAAGTCACCGGTCTTGTCTGCAATCCAATAATCATTGGTGTCTCCTTGGATAACCAGACTGCGCACTTCGTGTCCGACAGTCAATATTCCTTCTACTGTCTTGGCTGAAGCTCCGTTTTCCGCACCGCTTTCTCTTCCATATATTAATCTGAGTGTCCCTTTCTTCAATACCAGGCTGTCTTTCGTAAGCTTTTCTATGGCGAATGTATCCGAGAAAGCGATTGTTTGTCGGTTGCCTATGCTTTTCCCCGAAAGGATAAGCCGGTCGTTTTGCTTTTCCCATTTTTCATAAGACAAGGTAGCCATATTGACGGATGAAGCTTTTCCGCCTTCTTCCAACACAAATCCTTGTTCCATCTGAGGCATGTCGGGGACGGGTTGCGTCCATTTGCCTACCAGACTTTCACTTTCTCCGCAAGCCAATAAACCCAATGAAGAGAGGCCTGCCATAATCAAATTTACTTTTTTCATAACCTTGTGTTTCGCTTGTTTTCCCAATTGCAATTTATCTATAGTAAAAGCGTAATTGGAAAGAGTTACCTCAACCCGATTGTAAAAATAGGGAATTTCTGTGAGCGGCTTCTGTCATTTAATGACTTTTTTGCTTCTTAAGTTGGATTTAAGCATATCCTGTCCATGCTTTTAGGCTTTTATCCTGTTTGTAGAAACAATTCCAGACCGTTTTCCGCCTTATGCCATTCTGTGTAATTGGAGCCAGACCCTTTGACTGTCCGTGGAAATGCTCAAAATCCCTCAGTCCTGTGTTTTTGTCGTTTCCGGGAAAATGAAACGGAAATGTAATATCATGTTACGTTATCTTTAAAAGGTTGAAACGTTTTTGTAACATCAATTGCCGACCTTTGCCGCGTGAAAAAATTGGATTTATCAGAAATTTTTCAGTTTTTATGAGAGCAAGGCGATTGGTGTCGGGGTTTTTGTGCTGTTTGCTGGCACTGCCGGCAATGGCGGAAAACAATGAGGCTCCGCTTCAGAAAAAAGAAAAGAAAGGGTCGGCCATCATTACGGTGTTCTCGGATTTCCATACGGGGTTCGGTCGTGTGAATGATGACAGGGGATTTGATTTGGATCGTGCATATATCGGTTATCAATATAATCTGCCTCACGGATTGCAGCTGAAAGCTGTTATGGACTTCGGACAGTCTGATCGTGTGGAGGATTACCAGCGTATAGGTTATATCAAGAATGCCCAGATTACATGGAAGCATGGGAAATGGACGCTGAATGCCGGTCTTGTCAGTACGACCCAGTTCAAGACGCAAGAGGACTTCTGGGGAAAGCGTTATGTGATGAAGTCTTTTCAGGATCAGTATAAGTTCGGAAGCAGTGCTGACCTTGCGGTTTCTGCTGCTTACAAGTTTAATGACGTGATTTCAGCCGATGTGATTCTGGCCAACGGCGAAGGATATAAGAAGGTGCAGGTGAAGGATGGCTTGCAATACGGGGCCGGCGTGACGTTGACACCTGTGGAAGGCTTGCTGGTCCGAGCATACGGATCGTTCAACGAGGCTTCTGAGGACGGCATGAAAGGAATCACCAATGTGGCGGCTTTTGTCGGATACAAGAATTCTTCTTTTTCAATAGGTACTGAATATAACTGGCAGTCGAATGCCAGGAATGTGGCCGGAAACGACCAGCAGGGTGTTTCGGCTTATGCCAGCGTGCGGTTCAACAAACATGTCGGGATGTTCGGGCGTTGGGACTGGCTTGATTCGAAGAACGGCTGGAACAAGGATTCCGACGGCATGGCCGGTGTGCTGGGCGCCGAGTTCAGGTTGGGGAAATACATCAAGCTGGCTCCTAATTTCCGTATATGGTCACCCAAGGCCGATGGCGTAGACAATTCAGGGTATTTCTATCTGAACGCTTCTTTTGCCATCTGACGAGTCAAAAAACAAACGGATATAACTGTTATTAATTTATAGACACATGAAAAAGTTTTATTTACCTTTGATTGCGGGCGCAATGGCATTGTCATTCGCAGCATGTGGCGGATCAGGTTCTGCCGGATCGGTTGAATTGAGTGGCGCGGGAGCTACGTTCCCTCTTCCTTTCTATAACATGTCATTTGAAGGGTATGACGCTGCGACCGGTAACAAAGTGTCATACGGAGGTATCGGCAGCGGCGGCGGCGTGCGCAATCTGAAAGATGAGATTGTGGATTTCGCGGGCAGTGACGCCTTTCTGACCGATGCGGAAATGGAGGAGATGAAGCCTGTCGTACATATTCCGACCTGTATGGGTGCTGTCGTATTGGCCTACAACCTGCCTGACGTGGTGAAGCTGAATCTTTCCGGTGACGTGATCGCTGATATTTACGCGGGAAAAATCACGAAATGGAACGACGCGCGTCTGGTTGAGCTGAATCCTGAGGTGAAACTTCCGGCCAAGGATATTATCGTGGCTTACCGTTCGGACGGTAGCGGTACGACTTTCATCTTTACTGACTATCTGTCGAAAGTAAGCGAGGACTGGAAGAACACATACGGTGCCGGCAAGACAGTTGACTTCCCTGTAGGTCAGGCTGCAAAAGGTAATCCGGGTGTGGCCGGAATCATCGCACAGACTCCGTATTCGTTCGGATACATCGGTTCTGAATATGCGTTTGCCCAGAAGATTCCCTACGCTAGTGTGAAGAACAGCCGCGGTGAGCTGATCACTCCGTCGACGGAAAGCATTTCAGCCGCAGCCGGCGACATCCCTCAGGATACCCGTTGTTCGATTACCAATGCGGATGCCGCAGGCGCATATCCTATCAGCTGCTTTACTTGGCTGCTCATCTATCAGGAACAGAATTACGGCGGACGCAGCCTGGAGCAGGCGAAGGCCACGGTCGGCCTGATGCAGTATATGTTGGCCGACAGCGTTCAGCAGAAGACGGCTACCGTCAACTATGCTCCGCTGCCCAAGAAAGCTGTTGAGCTGAGCCTTCAGAACTTGAAGACTGTCACTTACGACGGACAGCCCATTATAAAATAAAGAAAGATTGTTATGCAGGATAAAATATTCAAGACATTACTGATTTTATCTGCAGTTCTTATTCCAATCATCGGTGGGGGGATCATTCTCTCCCTCACCATTGATGCTTCCGGGGCTTTTGAGAAATTCGGATTCTGGGAATTCGTGTTCTCCGATGATTGGGTGACTACGGCAGGTAAGGAAAAATACGGAGCTTTACCGTTCATAACGGGTACGTTGCTCACTACGGCTCTGGCCTTGGTCATGTGCATTCCTTTTTCTCTTCCGGTGGCTCTTTTCACCGGAGAATATTTCAAGGGACGTAAGATTGCAGCAATATTGGGCACTGTGATCGATCTGCTGGCAGGTATTCCTTCTATCATTTATGGCTTGTGGGGATTTTATGTGCTCCGCGGCGCGTTCATGTATCTGGATCTTTCTCCGCAAGGATCGGGAATCCTGACCGCTTCTTTCGTGCTGGCCATCATGATTGTTCCTTATGCCGCGTCGTTGAGTGCAGAGTTCATCAAAATGGTTCCGGCCGAATTGAAGGAGGGAGCGTATGCGATGGGCGCCACGCGTGCGGAAGTCATCCGCCGGGTGATTTTCCCGATGGCGGGTTCCGGTATTTTCTCCGCGTTTATTCTGGCCATCGGACGTGCGCTGGGTGAAACAATGACTGTGACCATGCTGATCGGCAATACGAATCAGATGCCCGACACCTTGCGTACCACGGGTAATACGATGGCCAGTATCATTGCCAATCAGTTTGGTGAAGCTGACGGTCTGAAACTTTCCTCTTTGATTGCCATCGGACTGCTTCTGTTCCTGATTACCGCAATCATCAATATTATCGGCAAGATCCTGATCCGTCGTGCCCGTCATGTGTAATCTTGTAATTTGATTGAAATCTATGAATAAAGTAAAGTTCCGTATTTTCAAGAGTCGCCTCCTTTTTGTCCTGGTGTGCGTGCTGTCAGGAATTACCGCGATTCCGTTGGTGGCCATTCTGGGCGAGGTGCTGATAAAAGGATGGGACCAGTTGGGCTGGTCTTTTCTCACCGAGGCTACTCCGAACGCTTATAAGGCAATGATTGCGGCCCAGGCCGGCGAGGACATTCCTGGCGGTATCGCCAACGGTATCATCGGTACTTTCCTGATGTTGTTCCTTGCGGCGGTTGTAGCCATTCCGGTAGGCATCCTTTGCGGTATCTGTCTGTCGGAGTACCGGAAAAGCTGGTTTGCCACTTTCGTAAGTTATCTGACCGACTTGCTGCAGGGAACTCCTTCCATTATCATCGGTATCATTACCTATATCTGGGTGGTTGTGCCGATGAAAGGTTACTCGGCCATTGCGGGCAGTGTGGCGTTGTTCATCATGATGCTGCCGCTGATTATCCGTTCTACGGAAGAGACGATGAAGGTGTTGCCGGAAACCTTGAAGGAGGCCGGCCTTGCACTGGGAGGAAGCTACTGGCGCGTGATGCTGAAGGTGATGGTTCCCGCCGCATTGGGCAGTATCTTCACCGGTATCCTGCTGGCCATCTCGCGTGTGGTCGGTGAGACCGCCCCGTTGATGTTCACCGCCTTGGGAGGTGCGGCAATCAGTTGGAACATGACCAGGCCGATGTCGGCCGTGCCTTTGCTGATTTGGGAGTTCTTCAACGACCCGAATCTCCAGAACCTGATTTGGGGAGCGTCTCTCTTCCTGTTGGTTTTCGTATTATGTTTGAATCTATTAGCTAAACAAGTTGCAAAGAAATGGAAAGTATAAAAGACCCGATTCTTCAGATAAAAGACGTATGTATCTCATACACCAGCGATGTGATGGCCGTGAAGCATGTCACAGCCGACATTGAAAAGAATACTATTACGGCTATCATGGGACCGTCTGGTTGCGGCAAGAGTACCTTGTTGCGTGCCGTAAACCGTATGCACGAGCTGTATAAGAATATCCGTGTGACAGGCGAGATCCTGCTGAACGGCGAGAATGTGCTTGAGATGGAGCCGATGGAGGAACGCCGCCGCATCGGTATGGTGTTCCAACGTCCGAATCCGTTTCCTACGATGAATATCTACGACAATGTGTTGGCCGGATATATCCTGAACGGAATCCGCCTGTCGAAATCCCAGAAGGATGAGATTGTGGAGCGCAACCTGCGCAACGTCTCTCTTTGGGACGAGGTGAAGGACTCTTTGACCAAACGGGGTACGTTCCTTTCCGGCGGTCAGCAGCAGCGTCTGTGCATCGCGCGCTCGTTGGCGCTCCAGCCGGATGTGTTGCTGATGGACGAGCCGACTTCCGCACTTGACCCGATTGCCACCAAGCACATTGAGGACCTGATGGACCAGCTGAAGAAGGAGGTGACCATTCTGATCGTAACCCACAACATGTCGCAGGCCATGCGTATTTCCGACCGCTCCATGTTCATGTTTCTGGGTGAACTGATTGAATACGACGACACGAAGAAAATGTTCGAGAACCCGGCAGACGAGCGTACCCGTTCTTACCTGACCGGTAAGATGGGATAGGATATCTGTAAAGTCATATATAGTTTGAAAGCGTTCCGGAATCAGAGATGATTTCAGGAACGCTTTTTCATTTTGGAGAATGCGTGGAGTGGCTGTAAAAATGATAATTCGTCTCCGGATCGATTATACCAGTTCCGCTTTCAGGCCGCTGGTGTGCAGTATTTCCCAGATGTCCTCTTCCGAACCGGAGAAAGGGCCTGATTTTTCAAGCTTGATGGTCGACATGGCCGCGGCGAAACATCCCGCTTCCTCGCATGAGAAGCCCTTGTTGCGCATGTAGAGATATCCCAGCACGTAAGTGTCTCCGCAACCGGTGGCGTCCACCACCTCCTTGGGAGGGTATGCCGGAATCTTGTGGAATTTCCCGTTCTCGTAAATCAGCGATCCCAGACTGCCCAATGTCAGCAACACTTCCTTCACTCCCCATTCGGCCAGTTGGAGAGCGGCTTGCTTCGGGTCCTTGAAGCCGGTCAGGACCTCCGCCTCATGCTCGTTGACTTTCAGGATGTCGATATATTTCAAGGCCTCTCTCTTTTCTTTCCAGTCTGTGGGATATACATGCTCACCCTTCACTTCCCTCAGATAGCCTTGCGCGTCGACGGCAAGAGTGCCCTTGTGCGCCAGCAGTCTCACCACCTCCAGCGGGAAGTCGTCGGCAAGGAGACTTCCCAGGTGGAAGAAGCGTGCCTGTTCATTCTTCAGTTCCTCGGCCGTGAACGGATCGGCTTTCGCAAGCACACGCTGTGTGCGTTCGTCCTGGTTCTCCCCGTATGTGTTCTCGAAATAAACCGTGTGGCGGCTTGGCAGCACTTCTACCTGAATGCCTTTTTTCCTCATGTCTTCCACCGTGTTGTATTCGCTGGGGGCCAAAGCGGTGACCAGTTTATAGTTTTTTGAGTCTTTCAGATGCTGGATACCGTATGTGAAATAGTAGGATGTGCCTCCCGGCATGTAAGTCGTCTTTCGCGGAGTGACGATTTTGTCTAATGTGAGATGTCCGATACAGCAAATGTCATTCATCGTTCTATATGTTTTCTGATTCGGCCGCAAAGATACGCATATTTTCAGTGTGTTCTAGGTGGTGAAATAGCTTTTTCTTCCGATTTTATGGCTGATTTTTACTTATAATTGCAAGAAAACGGCCGATATGGTTTCAAATAAAGAAACAAACCCGTACCTTTGGGGCGAATGTGTTTGCCTGAAAGAGGCGGATACGTGCTGTTGCATAAGTTTGTTATTGTAAAAATATAGAATAATGGAAAAAATGAATGTAAAATCAGCTGATGGAAAATTAGGGGTTCTATGCGTGGGATTGGGCGCAGTGGCTACTACGTTTATGACTGGGGTTCTGATGGTCCGCAAAGGGCTGGCCAAGCCGGTCGGTTCCATGACACAGTATGACAAGATTCGTGTAGGCCGTGGTGAAAACAAGACGTATCTTCATTATAATGAGATTGTGCCGATGGCGCGTCTGGAAGACATCGTGTTCGGCGCATGGGATGTTTATCCGGCAAATGCATACGAATCGGCCATCAACTGTGAGGTGCTGAAGGAAAAGGACATCAATCCGGTGAAGGATGAGCTGGAGAAGATTGTCCCTATGAAGGCTGCTTTCGATCATAACTACGCAAAGCGTCTGGACGGCGATAACGTGAAGGACTGCGCTACCCGTTGGGAGATGGTGGAACAGTTGCGTGAGGACATCCGCAACTTCAAGGCAGCCAACGGATGCAGCCGTATCGTGGTGCTTTGGGCGGCTTCCACTGAAATATATGTGCCGGTTTGTGAGGAAGTGCACGGCACGTTGGACGCTCTTGAAAAGGCGATGAAGGCGGACGACCGTGAGCACGTGGCTCCGTCCATGTGTTATGCGTATGCGGCACTGGCCGAAGGCGCTCCGTTCATCATGGGTGCTCCGAATACCACAGTGGATATTCCGGCTATGTGGGAAATGGCTGAAAAGACAAAGATGCCTATCGCCGGAAAAGACTTCAAGACCGGTCAGACACTCGTGAAGTCCGGTTTTGCTCCGATTATCGGCACTCGTTGTCTGGGCCTTTCAGGATGGTTCTCTACCAATATTCTGGGCAACCGCGACGGACTGGTGCTCGACGAACCTGCCAACTTCCATACAAAGGAGGTCAGCAAGCTGTCTACATTGGAATCCATCCTGGTGCCGGAAAACCAGCCGGATCTCTATACCGATTATTATCATAAGGTAAGAATCAACTACTATCCGCCCCGCAACGACAACAAGGAAGGGTGGGACAACATCGACATCTTCGGATGGATGGGCTATCCGATGCAGATCAAGATCAACTTCCTCTGCCGTGACTCCATCCTTGCCGCTCCGCTCTGCCTCGACCTTGTGTTGTTGAGTGACCTGGCCGCACGTGCCGGACGCTATGGCATCCAGCGTTTCCTGAGCTTCTTCCTGAAGAGCCCAATGCACGACTATACGCAGAATGAGGTGCCCGTGAACCATCTGTTCCAGCAGTATGTGATGCTGAAGAACGCTTTGCGCGAGATGGGCGGTTACGAGGCCGATGAGGAAATAGATTGATATTTCTTTTCCTGATAGTTGGAAAGCGGAAATGTCCATGTCGTAAGCATGGATGTTTCCGCTTTCTTGGTATGCTCGGCATGAGTATTAGCTAACGGGTGTAAGTCCCTAATGAGCCCTGATAGCGGGAATCATACAGCTAAAAGCAAGGGTGTCCATTGCGAGGTGGAATCTGAAAGAAGCTGGCGGCAAACATCTGGTCTGACAAACAGAAACTCCATATAAGGCATATAACCGTGGGTAAGGTTGCTAAAAAATAAAGTCAATAGCTATCTGGAACGGTTGGTGTAAATGGAGCGGACATAAGATGAGAAAGCTCGAAACTGTCGTATGCTGAACGGTACGTACGATGTGTGAGAGATCGGTAAATACGAAAGTAGGAGATAAATGCCTATGATTAGTGTTTACCTCCTACTCGATTGGGAAAAGCGGAATGATTTATTCTTCGATTGTGTTCTTGAAGTTTTTCCAAATGGCTGCATCTTTGTATTTGACGAGAGTTCCTTTTGGGATATAGAGCGTAGCGGCCTCTTCAATACCTAATTCACCATCACATAAGGGTGGTTCTGTGGCTTTGCAATGCAGGGCTTTCAAGTTTGTGCATCTGGCGAATATGTATTCTCCCATATTCTGCAATTCAGATGGCAATGTCAGTTCTGTTAGTTTTGTGCAATCTTGGAATGCGCCATCGTCAATTGTCGTGACTTTATTCGGAATGATTAAAGATTGTAGATTGAAGCACCCGGAAAAGCAATCCTGGCCTATGTCTGTTAATTCGGATGGCAACTCAATAGTTGATAAACTGAAACAATTTTTAAAAGCATAATTGTCAAGAGTATAGATTTGGTTTGGCATGAAGACAGAAGAAAGACTATAACAGTTATCAAAAGCATGCGTTGTTAAAGATCTAGTAGAGTCTGGAAGAATGATTGATACTAATTTGCTACCGGAAAACTCAGGACTGCTTGTCATGTTAACTTCTGCCATGTTCAGATTGGCTAAGACTCCTTCCGTGCCTTGACCGGCATAGTCAATTCCAGCCATTTCGCGTATGTATCGGATATCATCGTTGTTTAGTTCTCCCGCGAGGGTCAGATCGGTAATTTTGTACTTCTCTTCAAAAGGAATCAGGTCGGATAATGTTCCGGCGGTGGTTACGTTGATTTGTTTCTCTACCTTTATTCCGCTTTGGATGATTGTCAAAGAGTCTACGCCAAAACCTGTTGTCTTACAGAGGATTCTTGCTCTTCTTTCTTCTCCGGTATTGTTCGCTTCAACTTTATAATACGGCCGATAGTCTTGGTTTGGTAATGTGATGATATGAATCCAATTCGCTTCTGAAACCATTTGACTAATATCGTGTTTAGCTTTTGGACGTTCTGTCTTTCCGGCATAGCTGATAGAAATATTGTAATCCTCAAAAAGAGGAATAGATTGTTGTATGTAGCCATTGTAAGAGCCGCTGTAAAGAACTCCATTTTCTGTATAGTAACTTGATAAGTTAAATCCTATTCCGCGCATCTCTTTTTCACTGTTTTCAGATAATTTGAAATGGATGTTGTATGCTTTATCACTTCCCTCTCCTTTGATTTCAAGGAAAGAGCCTTTTTGTTCCATTTCTGCATTTTCATTATCAATCTCCACAATCAACCAGTCGTTATAATGGGATGAAAGGGAAGAAGTTCTTGTTGGTATATTATATTCAGAGAAGATTTGTATTGTCCAGGCTGTATCTGCTATAAAGGATAATACTTGCTCTTGTGCGTCATGAGTCAAGTCCATAATAATTTGACCGTTTTCAGATAGAAACTTTTGGTTTTCTTCTGAGAAAGTGATTGAGGTAGGTGATTGATCTGATGGTATATACCAAGTAGTTTCTGTTTCTGCCTCATCTTCTCCACATCCCCATAGGAAAACTCCTATCAGTACCAACAGGCCGTAGCATAAAATTCGGTTCTTTTTTTTCATCTCTTTATTTTTTGAAGTTAAATATTTTCAAACGAAAAAACGTTCGCTATTGAGTATTACTCTATTTGAAGTTAAGCTAAATAATAAACAATAGCTCACGCTTATTAAAGATATAGCATTCCCTTATAAAGAATAAGAGATACGTATATACCACAAACATGAGCATTCTTGCTTATTATCCTTAAGCTTATGAAATGGTTTAGATTTCAAATAGGGGATAATGTCGTAAAATGCTCTTTTTGTTTGTCGACCGCTATATTAACAGTTTCTGTAAAGGTATTAAAATATTTTCATTGGGCAATCATGCTTCATCGGAATAAATTGTATATTTGTGACATGAAGACACAAATTAAAACTTTTTCTTATGAAGACATTATCCAATTCCCGACTGACCATTCAAGTCTCTCCGCATGGTGCCGAGCTTTGCAGCATAGTCTGTGACGGCAAGGAATATCTGTGGCAGGCTGACCCCGCTTTCTGGAAGCGTCATTCACCAGTGCTTTTCCCTATCGTGGGCAGTGTGTGGCAGAACACTTATTTTGTCAATGACCGTCCTTTCAGGATGACCCAGCACGGGTTTGCGCGCGACATGGATTTCGAGCTGGTTTCCGAGTCGGAAGATGAGGTGCGTTATCGTCTGACAGACAATGAGGAGACGCGTGCCAAGTACCCGTTCCCGTTCTGCCTGGAGATCGGCTATCGCCTGAAGGACAGTACGGTCGAGGTGATGTGGCAGGTGACCAATCCTTCGGACGGGGAGATTCATTTCCAGATCGGTGCGCATCCGGCCTTCTATTTTCCGGGGTTCAATCCTTTGGACACGCGCAGAGGATTTTTCGGTTTCGACAGGAAAGAGGGACTGAAATACATACTTATCGGCGAGAAGGGGTGTGCGGATATCACGAGAGTTTATCCGCTCAAGCTGGATTCCAACGGGCTTCTTCCTCTCGACACCCATACTTTCGACCGTGACGCGCTGATTCTGGAAGGCGGTCAGGTGAAAGAGGTGACACTTTACAACGCTCTCGGACATCCGCATCTGAGCCTGCGTTTCGACGCTCCGGTGGTCGGACTGTGGTCTCCTCCCGGCAAGAACGCGCCGTTTGTGTGCATCGAGCCGTGGTACGGGCGTTGCGACCGCGTCTGCTATGCCGCCGAGTTCAAGGACAAGGACTGGATGCAGCATCTGGGTCCCAAGGGGGTGTTCCGTGGTGGGTATACCATCGAGATAAAATAACAAGGAAAAGGCTGTCTCAAAATGAGATAGCCTTTTTGTTGTACTTCATTGAAAACTATTCTTCAACGATTTCACCTTTCCGTCAATAATAAGTGTAAGCGGTTGTCCGGCAAAATCGACATTCTCGTCTTTCACATTGATACCGGGGATGTTTTTCAAGGCATCAAAAGCGTTGTCTGCCGGAATGCGTTCCAGCATGACAGGCATATTGTAGGATAATTTTCCGTCTTCCAATTTGACGATAGGGTGTTCTCCAACCACCATTACCCTCCGGCAGATTCTCATAAACGCTGAAAATGTCTAAACTGTCTGTCTGATTTGTTCCCGTAACGTTTTAAGCAAATGCAGATAATGAGGCAAAACAAAGGACTACTGTTATTATATGTATCTTATTTATCTTCTTAGTTCTGTTTATTAGTATTAGACTCTAATTCCTTCTCAATTTCTTCAATAGTAGGCAAACTACCTCGGAAATCTTTCGGTAGAGCTTGCCCTAATTCATAATCGGAAATTCCGATAGGCTTCTGAATATCACGCAAGGCATATTCTGCCTTGATACGGTCTTTACTCTTGCAAAGCAATAGTCCGATAGTCCGGTTGTCCCCCTCTCGGCAAAGAATATCATCTACGGCAGAGCAGTAGAAATTCAGTTTGCCGATATATTCCGGCATGAACTCCGTATCTTTCAATTCGATTACTAAGTAGCGGTGCAGAAAGGCGTTATACATCAATATGTCAATATAATAATCATCACCTGACACTTCGATATGATACTGTCGTCCCATGAAAGCAAAGCCAGCTCCCATTTCTACAAGGAATTTCTCCACATGCTTCACCAAACCGATTTCCACATCACGTTCATTGTATTGCTCTGTGAAAGTCAGCATATCGAATATATACGGGTCTTTGAGCATTGATTTCACATCGTTTGCTTCCGGTGCCGGAAGGGTTTCAGTGAAATTGTTAGCCAACGCTCCATGCTTGCCATAATCATCAAGTTTGATGGCTTCTTGCAGATAGCGTGTCGTCCAGTGATTGGTAATGCTCTGCACCATGTACCAATAGCGTGCACGAATATCTTTGACCTGCTTTATCAATACAAGATTGTGCGTCCAATCCAGATGCTTGATGGGGAGGGTGAAATTATATTCATCCAATTGCGAAATCACTGATTTCGCAATTGGAGAAACTGCCCTTTTTACCATCGTAAGTTCCTGATTATATTCGTTGAAGAACTGTATCATGCACTGCATATTACGTACAGAAAAGCCCTTTATCTCGGAATAATCATTCTTCAAATCCACAGCCAGCCGTTGCAAGGTTTTCTTGCCCCAGCCGTCTGCATCCTGACTTTGCTGCAACATGCCGCCAATATCCCAATACATCCTGAGCATTTCTTCATTAGCAGCATAAATCGCCCTTTGCTGGGCTATCAGTACCCGTTGCTTGATTTTGCGAAGCAATGTCGCATAACCACGAAAGTTATCCGACATGTTTTCAATTGCTTGTTTATCTGTATTGTTAGCCATATTCTCCTTTGACATATTTACAAAGTTACGTTTTTTATCCGATTGTACATCAAATTCATACAATATTATTAGTTATTCTCTTATGAGTTATCTTCTCATCGAAAATCCTCTTTTCTGCTGCTGGTCATAATTTCCTTCCACCACATTGTCAACCTCCCGCCTGGCTTTGATTTGCTCCCGGTTGTCAAATTCACCCTTTTGCCTGGCAGTAAAGTACAGGAAATCCCCTGCCGCCTGATGTGATTGTCTGTCATCCCCGAACAGGTTAAGGGCGTTCTTGATGTCCGATACCTGTTCCGCATCAAAACGGGACTTGTAATAATCACGGGCGAAACGGATAACACTGCGTACCGCCTTGCGGAAGATGTCGCTCGTTTTGAGCAACAGAAAGCTGAGACAACCGATGATATGGCTTTGCCATGCAATCCGGTTTTTAAGCCTTGTTGTTTCCTGTGCATGTTCCGTTTCCTTGCGGTTCAGTTCGGACCGGTGTTTGGCCTCCAGTTGCATCAGCTCACGGCTATGGTCGTTCTGTATGGTCTGGATTTTATCCTGCAACCGTTCGATGGTTTCCTCGTGTGTGGAAACCTCACAGCGCAAATCCTCTATTTCATTTTTCAGGGCTTTCGATTTTCCGGTAGCCCAGCCGACAGCGGCGTTCAGAAGCTCGCTTCCTTTTTCCTTGTTCAGTTTGGAGCGTTTCTCGCTGATAGCCCTGTCAAGGTCTTCACTCTGCCGTTCCTTTTCATTTGCCTTTTCGATAAGGGCGTTGGTAATGCTTTCCGTTTCCTGCATCTTTTTATTCGCCATTTCCAGCTGATGTTCCCGGTATTGCCTCGTGGCATCAAGCCGCTTCATTTCCTCCTTCTGCTTTCCAATGATAAAGTCGTTACGTTCCTGATGTTCCTTGCCCGTAACAGCCTTTGACTGTCCACGCTCCATCAGGAGTATGTCGGATGCCAGATTCTGCATTTCTGTCATATCCTCGTCATTGAGCTTGCGGCTCTTGCCTGTGTCATGGTTCATCCAGTCAAAAACGATATGGGCATGGTAATTCGGCTTGAACCATCTTTCGCCGACTTGGAAACTCTCCCTATCCCCGGCTTCGGGCTGTCCGCTAAGCCAGTGCCCTTCGTCCTTGTGCAGGAAGATCTGGAGCGGAGTGATGCCCCAGCGTCTCTGGCACTCCTCGCCAAACTTGCGCACATCTGCCAGTGTCGTGTCCGGTCTGATGAGTAACACTCCTTCTCGGATTGGCGAGCATCCAGCCACTTTGGTAATTTTTCCGTTCTTGCCTTTGCGTTCACGCTCCTTCTCCTGCATCGCACGGCCTGTCTTTTCCTTGACCATACGTTTGATGTAGTCATAGTGCGCCTGCAGGTCGGGATTGCCGAAGCCCGGGTTTATCCACTGCTCGTTACCGGCAGTCAGTTCGGGCACGATGTAGATTTGAGACTTGATGATATTGCGCATGTACTCGGCAGTTCTCCGGTTATGAGCCCCGCTTGATGTGACTCTGCAGGGCTTGATATGTATGCTTGATTTTGTTGCCATATTCTTAAATTTTGATTCTGGTTGTCTGACTAAAGTTGTTAGCTGATGTCCGCTCATAGCCGCACAGGGTTCTTAGGGGTGTAACCCATAAGCGGAGATTGCAAAGAGAGGGTCACTCTTTGCTCGGGGTTCTCAGGGGAGAAACGCCCTGAGTGGGTTATTAGGGCAAAGCCCTA